>NZ_JBHVVI010000015.1:0-104193 GCF_042883685.1 Kitasatospora sp. NPDC058190 | reverse complement strand
CCCGGGTTGGCGGCGGGGGGGGGGGTGGTGGGCTTCTACCCGCGGGGGCCCACCCCACGCCGTACCTCCCGGGAGTTACCGGATCAGGGGGCATGGTGAAAGGCCCGGTCGGCGTCGGTGTCGCCGCGGTCGCGCTCACCCTGCTGGTCGTGCTGCCCAGGGCCGGGATCCCCGAGGGGCTGACATCCTGGTCGTGTCCCAAACGCGTTCGATCAGCGGGGGTCGCGGCTGCAGCACGACTTCCTCGGTCCGTGTCGAACTCACGCGTCAGCAGGCCCGTCTCGATGATGCGGCATGGACGGCGGCCGGTCCGGGGGCACGCGTCGACCGGTACGGCCATCGCGGCCGGGCGTGGGCGGTCGGCCCGGTGACGGCCGGTGGTGTGGGGGTCGCGGTATTGTGGCGCGGCCGGTTCGGCGGTCGCTGTGGGAGGGGAGAGGCGTGGCCGGGGAAGTGACGGTGGAGACGATCGACCTGGGGGACGGCACTACGGTGCGGGCCGAGGTGATCGGCGAGGTGGGCTTCGAAGCGGTCGGGGACGAGGACGGCTACGGCGACGTCGGGCTGCGGGAGCGGACCGCACGGGTCGGGTCGGCGGTGGCGCTGACGCTGGACCAGGTACGCGGCACCGTACAGGGCATCGGGCGCTGGGCCGAGGAGTCGATCGCCCAGGGGGCGGCCGGGTCGCCGGACTCGTTCGAGGTGGAGTTCGGGCTGAAGCTGGCGGTGAAGTCCGGGCAGCTGCTGGGGATCATCGCGGAGGCCGGCAGCGAGGCGGGGCTGACCGTCAAGCTGTCCTGGGACCTCGCGGCGCGGCGTGCGCGGGCGAGCACTCAGGGCGCTCAGGGCGCTGGGAGCACTGGGGGCGCTGAGGGCGCCGCGACCACCCCCGCTGCCGCGGAGTGACCGGCCGGCATCTCGATCGCGCCCGGTCCGAGGCGCTGCACCGGTGTGCGGTCCGGATCGAGTCGGTGCGGGGCTTCCGGGGCAGCGGGTTCCTGGTCGCCCCCGGCCTGGCGCTCACCTGTGCGCATGTCGTGCTGGACAAGGACGGGGTCGCGGACGGGCTGACGGTCCGCCACGAGTCCGGCGCGTACCCGGTCGCACCCGAGGCGGTCCGGGCGGAGCCCGTGTCCGCGGGGGCGGGCCCGTTCGAAGCGTTCCCCGATCTCGCGCTGCTCGGCGTTCCGGAGGCGGCGGCCGGACCCGGCCACCCGGTCGCGCCGCTGGCCGGCGGCGAGGCCGAGCCGGGGGCTTGGCTGACCGCGCTCGGCTTCTCCGAGACCACCCCCTCGCCGGGCGCCAACGCCGACACGGTCGCGCTCCAAGTGGTGGGCCGATCGGGGGAGTTCATCAGCGTCACCGGATTCGTGCAGCCCGGCTTCAGCGGCAGCATGCTGGTCGGACCGGACGGGCTGGTGCACGGCGTGCTGAAGGGCAGCCGCTCGTACAAGCAGGACCTGGGCGGCTGGTACGTCCCGCTGGCGGCGCTGCTCGCCTTCCTCGGCCCGGCGGTCGGGCCGGTGGCGAAGCAGTCATCGCCGGACGACGCCGAGTTGGTGACGGCGCTGATGGCCATCCCGTACACCGCGCGCGCCGACGGGCGGTTCGACCTGCTGGACCGGATGGGCGAACACCTCGGCCTGTCGCACTCCTTCGAAGTCGAGGAGCGTTCCGACCGACGGGACCACCTGTTCCGCATCGTGCGCCGCTGCCGCCACCACCGCGACGCCTCGGCGGCGCTGCGCGCGTTGTACGCGGCGCTGGCCGAACTCGCCCCGCACGACGGCGGGTTGGAACAGCTCCAGGCCGTGGTCGGGCGGGCGACCGGCGGCTGGGAGAACAGGTAGGGCGATGGGCGACGGGGGGGTGCACGACGCGTGGGGGCGCACGGCGGGGATGGGCCCGGCGGCCTGGTCGGAAGCGGCCGAGGGGCTGCTCTCCGAGAGCCTGCTCGGCTTCCAGAGGATATCCCGGCTGTCCTTCCGTCAGGACGTCCTGGAGGCGATGGGCCGCTCCGCGTCCTCACCCGGATTCGACGTGGACGTCGAGGAGTTCGGCAGCGCGCGCGAACACGTCTGGGAGATCGTCCGGCACATCCGCTGCGCCCGCGACCCGCGCGCCGTCCTCGGCTCGCTCTGCGCGGCGCTGCAGGACCAGGCGCCGTACGACGGCGCGCTGCCCTGGCTGGAACTGACCGCCCTCGGCCTGACCACCGACACCGCGCTGCCCGTCGACGCCCTGCTGCGCATCGTCCGGCTGCTGCGGGCGATGACCCCGCAGCCCGGGCCGGAGCAGTTGCTCTGCCACCTGCCGCAGGGCGTCACCGGCCTGGCCCTGCTCGGAGGGCGGGCGAGCGTCCCGGAGATCCTGCGGCGGCTGCTGGACCGGCGCGGCGCACCGGATGCCGGTCCCGTGCTCGCCTTCCTGGGCTCGCTCGCCGGCGACCCGGGACTGTCCCGGTCCCATCCCCAACTCGGTGAACTGGCCGTGCTGTTGGAGAGCCTCGGGCGTTCGTCCGAGAGTGCCCGCAGCGCCTCCGGCCGACTGATCGTCCAGATCCGGCTGGACCCGGAGACACCGGAGCACATCGAGAGGAGCCGCTACCTGCTGCGCGCCTCCTACTACCGCCAGCCCCTGGACGGCGGACGGTTCCGCCGGCTCAACGCCCTGCCCGTCACCGCCTCGCTGGCCAAGGACGACCTCATCGCCCAGGGCAGCGCCCGACTGGCCGACTGGTCCGCGCTGCTGGTCGAGATGCGCGCCGCCGCGCACGACCCGGTCCGGATCGAGTTCCTGCTCCCCGTCCCGCTGCTCGGCCACAGCGCCGAACTGTGGTCCCCGAGCCGCTACGGGCAGCGGCTCGGCCACCACCACCCGGTGGTGGTCCGCTCCCTGGAGCGCTACGCCGACCCCTGGGTGCCGACCACCGCCTGGCGCGAACGGTGGCAGCACCTGTTCGCCGAGACCATGGACCGCGACGCCGTCGACCGGATCGGCTGGCCGCCGCTCGTCCCCGAACGCGCCGCCGACCTGCCCGGCTGGCTCGACGACCAGCCCACCCTCGCCTGCCTGGGCCTCGACATCCCGTACGACGACCTCGACCCCCGGGTGCGCGACGCCGTCCTCGACGCCATCGTGGTCGGCGGCATACCCGCCATGGTCTGGCGCCGCAGCCCCGGCCCCCCGGCGGACCTGGTCGAGGCCCTGCGCGAGCACAGTCGGCGCTCGCTGGTGCAGCTGCCCGAGGCCGTCCACCGGCACCGCCGGAAGACCCGTGCCACGGACGGCCAGGACGGCATCACCCTGCTCTGGGACGACCCGGACTGCGTCGACCCGGACCAGGACGCCGGCTTCCCGGGGATGGTGTGAAACCGATGGAAACCCACGATGAGGCGGTAACGATGCCCGAGAACTGGTGGATCTACCGGGGCACCGGCGTGCCCCACGACGGCATCGCCGAGCTCCCGCCCGCCCCGGCCTGGCGCGCCTTCGGCGACTGGGTCGAGGACGACGGGCAACTGCCGCCGCCCCCGGCCGAGGACCCCACCGGCCTGACGGCCCGCCGCCTCGGCCGCGCCCGGCAGGCCACCGCCTACCAGGCCGACGAGCGCGAGATCCACCTCGTCAACCTGGCCCTGCACCTGCGGCGCCCACTGCTGATCACCGGCAAGCCCGGCGTCGGCAAGTCGACGCTCGCCTACGCGGTCGCCCATGAACTGGGCCTCGGCCCGGTGCTGCGCTGGCCGATCAGCAGCCGCTCCACGCTGCGCGACGGGCTCTACACCTACGACGCCATCGGCCGGCTCCACGAGGCGGGCCTGCACGCGCCGCAGGACGGCGAGCGGCGCCCGCCGGCGATCGGCAAGTTCCTGCGCCTCGGCCCGCTCGGCACCGCGCTGCTGCCATGGCGCACGCCCCGCGTCGTCCTCATCGACGAGATCGACAAGAGCGACATTGACCTGCCCAACGACCTGCTGAACGTCTTCGAGGAAGGCGAGTTCGAGATCCCCGAGCTCCAGCGCCTCGGACCGGGCCGCAGGAGGTCGCCATCGCCGACCCCGGCCGAACCGCCGTCGTCCGGGGCGGCCACGTGCGCTGTGCCCACTTCCCGCTGGTCGTCCTCACCAGCAACGGTGAACGGGAGTTCCCCTCGGCCCTGCTGCGCCGCTGCGTACGGCTGGAGATCCAGCCGCCCACCGAGGACCGGCTCGCCGCCATGGTCGCCGCCCACCTCGGCGCCGACGCATCGCCGGACGGCGCCCAGCGCGCCAGGCTCATCACCGAGTTCCTGCGCCGCCAGCGCGAGGAAGGCGCCGACCTCGCCAACGACCAACTGCTCAACGCCCTGCTCATGGCCGAGCGCGGGCTGTGGGACAGCGAACCCGGGCGCGGCGTCATCCACGACGTGCTGCTGCGCCCGCTCAACGAGAGCTGAGGCAGGGGCCGGTGGGGGAGATCGGGCAGAACGGTGAGTCGGCCAGGTCGGTGCTGCAGGAGGCGCTGGCCGCGCTCGTCGCGCCCGTGGACGGCGAACCGCAGCCGCAGGACCTGGCGGACGCCCTGTGGATCTCCCGGCTCGCCGGCCTCTCACCCGAGCCAGGTCCTGGAGCGCGGCCGCCGGCCGCCCCGCCACTGCCGCCCCCGCCCACGCCGCTCGACCCGCCGGAGCAGAACGTCCCCGACTCGTACGAGCCGAGGAAGCCCGCGCCGCCCCCACCTGCGCAGCCCGAGCCGAAGCTGGAACTGCATCCCCGCTGTACCCCCACCGGCGGCCCCGGGGGCATGGCCCGCAGCGCCGAAGTCGTCCAGGTCACCCGCCCCACCGCCCTGCCCGGCGCCCTGGCCATCGCCCGAGCCCTGCGGCCGCTGCGCCGACCGCTCGGCCACCACGCGGGCGGCGTGCCACAGCTCCACCTCGACGAGGAGGCCACGGCCGCCGCGACCGCCGAGGCAGGCGTGCTGCTGCCGGTCTGGAAGCGCACCCGCGCCAGGTACTCCGTCGACCTGCTCATCGACACCGGCGCCACCATGGCCGTCTGGCACGACCTCGCCGGGGAACTCGCCACCCTGCTGGAACGCCACGGCGCCTTCGAAGAGGTGCGCACCTGGTCCCTCGACACCGACGGGGACGTTCCGCGCCTGGCCCCCTTCCGACGCCGCCGCCGCGCGGCCGCACCGCCGCCCACCACCGGCCAGGCCGGCCCGGCCGGCCCGCCCGGACCATGGGCCCGCCCACTCGCCGACCCACACGGGCGGCGCATGCTGTTCGTCCTCACCGACGGCGTCGGACCGGCCTGGTACGGCGACGAACTGCCCGCCTTCCTCGCCCGGACCGCCGGCAACGGCCCGACCGCCGCCCTCCAGGTCCTGCCCCGACGGCTCTGGCACCGCACCGCACTGCGCCCCGCCCCCGTCGAGGGCCGGGCCGCCGCCCACGGCCGACCGGCCCCCGCCTTCCGCTCCGACGCCGCGCTCCCCGGCATCCCGCGCGGAGCGGCCGGAGCGGCCGCCCGGGCGGTGGTGCGGTGGCTGCCGGTGATGGAGATCGACGCGGACTGGCTGTCACCCTGGGCCGACCTCACCGCAGGGCGCGCCAGCGGCTGGACGCCCATGCTCGCGGCACCGCTCAGCGGAGTGCCCCGGCCACCGCGCCCGCGTCGCGCGGCGGGCGCGGAGCCGCGCACGGCGGCGGAGCGGGTCGGCGCATTCCGGGCCGGCAGCTCGCCGGAGGCCTACCGGCTCGCCTGTCACCTGGCGGCCGCGCCGCTGAGCCTGCCGGTGATGCGGCTGGTGCAACGGGCGACGGTGCCGGAGTCCGGTCAGCGGGAGCTGGCCGAGCTGTTCCTGTCGGGACTGCTGGAGGTCCGGGCGGGGGCCGTCGACCCGGACGAGGTGGTGTACGACTTCGGGGACGGCGTACGGGAGGAACTGCTCGGGGAACTGACCCGCAGCGAGTCGGTGCGGGTGCTGGAGCACGTGCTGGCCAAGGTGTCGGGGCGGGTCGCGGCGACCTTCGGCGGGACGCTCGACTTCCGGGCGCTGGCGGCGGGGGCGGGCGAGGCGGGGTCCCGACTGCCGGAACGCAGCCGCCCGTTCGCGGAGGTCGCGGCGGCGGTGCTCGCGGGGGCGGGCGGACAGCACGCGGCGATCGCACGGACGCTGGGCGGTACCGTGAGCCGGTCGGAGAGCCGGCGGGAGCTGCTCACGCCGGTGCCGCCGATCGTCAGCCCGCCGGACCCGCCGCGCATGATCGGGCGGGCGGTCGAACTCGAGCAGCTCACCCTGGAACTGCGCCAAACCGGCTACTCATATCCCAAGTTGGTGGTGATCGAAGCCAGCCCGGGCATGGGTAGGCGCCGCCTCGTCCAGGAGTACGTCCAGCGCTACGGTCCGCGCCACTCGTTCGTCCACTGGATCGATGGGCGGACCTCCGGGTCCCTGCAGGCCGGGTTGGACCGGCTCCGAGCCCTTCCCCTGAGCAAGCTCGGCCACGACCATCCGAACTGGGTGGTCATCGTCGACGGCCTGCGATCGCGGTCGGATCTTCGAACCCAAGGCAGTCTCCAGAGGTTCTTCGGCTTGGCCTACTCCGGGCCGGGCTCCCTGATCATCACCACCGACTCGGCTTCGGAGCTGGCCTTCCCCAGGGATGCTCCGGTCATCGCCCTCGGCTATCTCAGCGAAGCCGACCTGCGCGAGGAGATCCGCGCCCGGCTCGGGGACGACTACGCGCGGATCGAGGAGTCGGAGGAGCTCCAGCAGCTGATCGACCGGATGCCGAGGATCCCGGACGAGCTGGCGAGCTGGAACCTCGACGCGAAGCTCGCCATGCTGACGGCGTCGGCGCGGGAAGGCGCGTCGGACACCGTCCGCAGCTTCCCCCTGCCCTGCCGCGCGGTGGCCATGGCGGCGGTGCCGAACTCCGACGGCGAGAGCCGCCTCGCCGTCCTCGGCGTGGACAACAGGGTCTACCTCGTCGATCCGACGAACGGGCAGGAGATCACGCCCCCCCTGGACGTCGATGTTCCCTCCGACGTCGTCGCCATGGCCGCGTTCGGCGACTGGAACGTGCGCGCCAGCCTCTTCACGGCGCATGCCGACGGCGGACTCGAAACCCGGGTCTTCACGGTCGACGGCCGCAGCACGCACTACAGGGAACTCCCATTGCCGCCCGAGGCGATGGCCACCCACACGCATACGGACGGGCGGCAGTACGTCCTGATCGTCGATGCCCTGGGCCGTATGCAGCTGTGGGACCCGCAGCTCGAAGCTCCGGCGCACGACCTGCCGGGTGTGGGGCCCGGGACGATGACCTCGGTCCGGCACGCCGACGGCCCGTCGTTCCTGCTCGGAGTCGACCCGGACGGATCGATCCGGCGCTGGTCGACCGATTCCGCCGGAAGCGGCATCCGAACGGGCGAGCGCATCGACCCCGCCCGAGTGAAGACGATCGTCGGCCTCGCCGGAGACGAGAACCGTACCGTGGTCGCCACCATCGGCGAGCGCGACGACCACGTCCACGTCTGGGAGTTGTCAGGCTGCCGGATACAACCGCCTCCTCCGGCGGACCCGACGCTCAGGTTCACGCTGCTCGGGGAGGTGGGTGCCTGGCGCGGGGACGAGCCCGTCGGCATCGGGGCACCTGCGCAGGCGGCGGTGCTCGCCGTGCTGCTGAAACGCTGCGGCCGACCCGTGTCGGAGGGAGACCTGCTTCGGGAGTCGAAGGCCGAGGACGAGTTCTTCATCCAGAACTTCAATTGGCTGCGCGGCTGTGTCCGACGCCTGCGGGATGCCCTGAACGCGGCTCCGGCGGCCCCGGACGTGCTGGAGTCGCTGGACCTCGACGAGGCCTACGTGCTGAACGTCGACGTCGATCAGATCGACGTCACCCTCTTCGAACGCGCCCTGGAACGCGCCGAGTCGGCTCGGTCCGCCGGCGACCCGAGCGCCGTCCGGCAACATGTCGACGAGGCTCTCGCCCTCTGGAAGGGGACCCCGCTGCCGGGCCTGCCCGGGCTGTCCGCGACCGGGGAACGGACGCGCCTCAACGGTCTGTACGAACGCGCGCAGGAGCTGCGGCGCGAGGTCGTACAGACCGTCAACCCGCCCTCCGCTCCGGACCGGAACGGCCTGCGCTTCTCGCTGCTCGGTCCTCTGCGTGTGTGGCGGGACGGGGAACTTCTGGACCTCGGGGTACCTCAGCAGCGGGCCGTCCTTGGCACTCTCCTCCTGCACTCCCCGGGGCCGGTGTCCACCGCGAGCCTGGTCAACGCGGTCTGGGGTGATCAGCCACCTCCCCAACCGCTCGCGGAGCTGCGCACCTATGTGTCCCGCATTCGCACCGTCCTGGGAGACCGCTCCGAGCCGCGAGGTGCGGCCGTGACCCTTCAGTCGGCGAGTGACGGCTTCCAACTGCTCGTCGCCCCGGAAGCGGTGGACCTGTCCGTTTTCGAGGCGCGGCTCGCGGAAGCGCAAGCGGCGGAGGCCGCCGGCGACCTTCGTTTGGCGCACGACGTGCGGCGGGCGGCGCTGTCGCTGTGGGAGGGCCCGCTACTGGAGAGTATTCCGGGGGCGTACATCTCGTGGGAGCGCACGCGCCTGGCTGAGCGGCGGTTGACCGTCTTCGAGGACATGTACACCGCCGCGCTGGGCCTCGGTCGGCACGAGGAAATCGTGTACGAGCTCAGCCCGCTGGTCGCCGAGCATCCGACGCGCGAGCGGCTGGTCGCCCTTCTGATGCTGGCGCTCCACCGGTGTCGGCGCCGGACCGAAGCGCTCAATGCCTACGAGCAACTCCAGGAGCTGCTGTTCGACGATGTGGCCGTCGAGCCGAGCCCGGTCCTGCGGGTGCTCCGTCAGAGGATTCAGGCCGACGACCCCGAACTCCAGCAGCCGGGCGGGGTCGAGGGATCCCTGCTGGCCCCTGGCAAGCCGATCGCACCTTCCCTCGTGGACGCCCGCGAGCTCCCGCCCGGCTCCGCGCACCCCGAGCAGGGCCTTGCCATCGGCCTCGACGCGAACGAACTCTCCACGGTCTTCGTCGACTTCGACAGGAATCCGCTGTTCGTCGCGTTCGGCGACAGCGAGTCCGGGAAGACGGCGCTGCTCCGGCTGCTCGTCAAGCAGATCACCGAACGCTATGGCCCCGACCAAGTCGGCATCCTGGTCGGCGACCTCCGTCGCTCGCTGTTCGACGTGGTACCGGCCGACTACCTCGTCCACTACGCGCCCAGCACGTCGTCCCTGGCCACCCTGGTGGGGATCCTGCGCGTCGCCTGCTTCAGTCGGATGCGGGACAACCCGGAAGCCGCACCGCGCCGGCGCCGCGACAAGGACATCTTCCTGATCGTGGACGAGTACGAACTGGCCGCCGCTGATGAGGACTTGCTGCAGCCCCTGGTCGAGTACCTACCGCTCGCCCGGCAACTGGGCCTGCGGGTGATAGTCGCCCGCCGTACAGCGGGCGCCGGGCGGGCCCGTTCGGTCGGTTCGTTCCTGCGCACCCTGTGTGATCTGGGCCCGCACGGCGTGGTGCTCTCCGGCGACGTCGACGAGGGCCTCCTGCTGGGCACCGTCGAGCCGCAACCCCGGGCGCCGGGACGAGGCATGTACGTCACCCCGGGGCGGACCTACGGAAGGCCGATCCAGATCGGCTGGTTGCCACGCTCCTGATCGGAAGCCGACGTGCCCGAAAGGGTTTCAGCCCGGGCGCGTCGACTCCACAATGGGACGGTCGGGCACGAGAGTCGGGGGACCGCGTGGAGTGGCTGCTGGGGATCGGTGGAGCACTGCTGCTCGGGGTGGTGACCAACCTGGTGTACGACTTCGTGAAGTTCGGCGGGTCCCGGGTTCCGCTGGCGCGGGTGCGGCGGGGCAGTCTGACGGCGGCGGCGCGCGCGCATGACGTTGCGGCGGACGGGCTGGTGCCGCTGATCACCTGGTCGGGGGCGCGGCCGCTGATGCCGGGGACGCTGGTGACCGGGTACGAGGGGCGGCTGCAGCGCCCACATGTGCTGGATCGGACGGGCTGGGCCGACGAGGTGGCGCGGCAACGGGCGGGTGGGGCGGCGGGGCGTACGGCGTACATCGCACGGCTGACGGTCGACCACGGTGAGCACAGTGCGGCCCGGGTGTGCGAGGTGGGCATCGTCGAGAGCGACTACGCGGAGTGCATGGCCACCACCCGGCTTGGACGTGAGGACCCGGAGGCCGCCCGGCTGCTGCGGGAGGCGCTGGGGCAGGGCCTCACCGCGTTCGTCGCCGTCGCGCCGCCGACCATGGTGAGTGCCTGCGTGGCCGTGCGGGACCGGGCCGGGAGGCTGCTGCTGCTCCGGCGTTCTCTGGCCGTCAACACCTTTCCGGCGCAGTGGACGGTCGGGATCAACGAGACGATGAAGTACCGGGACGAGCCGGGGGCGGCCGAGGACTTCTACGCGCTGGTGCACCGGGCGCTGGAGGAGGAGTTGGGCCTGCTGCCGGAGGACGTCGGTTCGCCGGTGATCGGCTGGCTGGGCTGGAGCGAGCCGGCCTCCTGCTACACGCTGGTCGCCACCGTCCGGGCGCGGCTCGACGCCGCCGAGATCGACCGGCGGCGCGAGGCCTGCCACAGCACCTTCGAGCACGACATGGCGGTGTGGCTGCCGTTCACCCGCCGGGCGGTGTCGGCGCTGATCGAGGGCGGGGTGTGCCCGGACGGTTCGCGGCGATGGTCGTACCTGGCGCCGCTGGTGGCGCGGGAGGCCTGGCGGGCGGCGCAGCAGGGGCGTGCGTAGCGGCGTGCAGGGGGCGTCCTGGGCCTCGGCGGTCAGGGGCGGACGGCGAAGACCCAGCGGTTGGCCGCCAGGGCGTCGTCCGGTTCGGGGAGCGGGCCGCGGCCGTAGTGGCGGGTGAACTCGAAGGGGGTGTGGGCGGTGGTGGACCAGCCGCGGGCGGTGAGGTCGGCGAGGGTGTCGGGGCGGGGCTCGGCGTCGACGGGGGCGAGCAGGTCGACGCCGGTGCGTTCGCGGGTGGCGGTGTGGACGGGGGTGTCGCGTAGCGCTGCCGACTCCACGCCGATCTCGGTCTCGTAGGCCAAGGTGCTGCCGGAGCAACTGAGTTGGTCGACGGCGGCGAAGAGGTCGCGTTCGACGGCACCGGGCAGGTGGAGGAGCAGCCCCTCGGCGAGCCAGGCGGTCGGTTGGTCCGGGTGGAACCCGGCGGCGGTGAGGGCGGCGGCCCAGTCGGTGCGGAAGTCGGCTTCGACCGTCACCCGGTGCGGTGCCAGGGGCCGGTTGTCGAGGCCGTCGAGCACCCGTTGTTTGAAGGCCAGCACCCCGGGGCGGTCGACCTCGTAGAGGACGCAGTCGGGCGGCCAGTCCAGCCGGTACGCGCGGGCGTCCAGGCCGGCTCCGAGCAGGACCACCTGGCGGGCGCCGAGTTGGACGGCGCGCAGCAGTTGGTCGTCCAACGCCCGGGTCCGCAGGGCGAAGTAGCGGCCGAGCCGGCCCCAGAGCGGATCGGCGTCGCCGTCCGGGACGTCCCGGGGGTGGACGGGCCACCGCGCGGCGGCGGGGGCGGCACGGACGAAGTGCTCGGCGTACGTGTCCCGGGCGAGGGCGTCGGGGCGGTGGGTCTCGATCGCGCGGGCGGCGGCGACCAGGAGAGCGGTGAGTGCCACGCCCTCGTCCACGCCAGTGATCTTGTCTACGCCAACACCCATGGGCTGCTCCTCAGGTCTCGGGATGCCGTGTCCAGACGGCGAGTCGGTCGTGCGTGGTGACGCGGGCGCCGTAGACCCGGCGCATGAAGGCCAGGATCGCCTCGTCCGGCAGGTGCAGCGCCGCCGTGCAGTCCGTGAGCAGCGTGACGTGGAAGCCCTTCTGGAAGGCGGTCCGGGCGGTGCTGTCCACACAGACGTCCGCGAACACTCCGGCCAGCACGAGGTGTTGGACCCCGCCGCCGACGAGGTGCGCCTCGAAGCCCTCGCTCAGGAAGGCGTCGAAGCAGGCCGCCTTGGTGAACACCGCCTCCTCCGGTGCCGGGGTCACGGCGTGGAACTCGGCGCCCCAGCTGCCGTCCAGACATTTGGGCCGCTTGCCGAGCACGGCGTCGCGGTGGCGCCAACTCGCGCCCTGGTGGACCGGATCGCCGATGAAGCGGACGAAGACCACCTCGGTGCCGTGCGCCCGGGCGGCCTCGACGGCCCGGGCGGTGTTGGCGGCGACGGTGGCGAGCCGGGTCGGGTCGCCGGGGTAACGGGCGGCGGCCACCGGGCCGGCGCAGAAGTCGTTCTGCAGGTCGACGACGACCAGTGCGGTACGGCCGGTCGGGGCGTCCGTGGGGGCACTCATGCGCCAGGGCCCGGCAGCGCGCCGATCGGGGTGCGGTGCGGGGCGCGCTCGAAGGCGGTCGCGGGCTCCGCGCCCGTTCCCCGGCCGACCGCGCGGGCGACGACGGGTGTCACATGGCCTCCTCGATCCAGCTCGGCTCGGGTGTGGTCGGACCGGGCGTTCCGTACCCGATCGGTCTCCCACTATTGACCATGGTGGAGCGACGGGCGAGGCATGATCGCGGGGTTCACCTGATGGAGTGAAGTCGGTTCAGCGATACGGACGTTGGACGGGCGGGTCAGCGCGCCGCGAGCTGCCAGTCGGCCGGACCGGACGGCGGGAGGTGCTGGGGCAGGCCGGGCGTCCAGCGCTTCGTCCCGTCCGGCAGCACGGCCAGCGCCTCGATGGCCGGCCGCCGGGTGGCCCAGGCCAGCGCGCGTTCGGGGCCCATGGCGAAGGCGGCGGTGGCCCAGGCGTCGGTGCGGGCGATGCCGGTGCCCGGGGCGCCGACCAGGGTGAGCGAGGCGAGTCCGGTCGCGGGGCGGCCGGTGTGCGGGTCGAGGACGTGGGCGCCGCGCTCGGCGGTACCGGAGGTGGCCACCGCGAGGTCGCGGCCGCTCAGTACGGCGACGAGCCGGCCCGGGTCCGTGGAGTCCTGCCGGGGGTCGGCGATGCCGATCCGCCACGGACCGCCGGAGGTCTGCACGTCCCCGCCGCCGCTGACGCAGTACTGCCGGGCGCCGGACGCCCGTAGCAGCGCGGCCGCCTCCTCGACCGCCCAGCCCTTGACCCAGCCGCTGGGGTCGAGTCGCCCGCCGGGCTGCTCGGTGAAGTAGCCGTCGGTCTCGGCCGCCACCTCGCGGCAGGCGGCGAGCACTGTGCGGACCTCCGGATCGCAGTCCGCGAGGGCCAGTTCACCGCGCCCGAGCCGGCTGATCTGGCTCTCCGGCCGGTACGTCGAGAACACCGTGTCGATCCGGTGCAGCCGCTCGACGATCCGCCGCAGCGCCCCGGGCGTGTCCGGGCCCGGGTCGCGGACGGCGATCGAGAACACGGTGCCCATCACGGGCTCGGCGTGGCGCAGCACCGGGCCTCAGCTCTTCGCCCGGTCGAGCGCGCTCTGCAGCGAACGGACGTAGCCGTCGCTGGTGTAGGTCGCGCCGCTGACCACGTCGATCTGGGCGCTCTGCGCGGAGATCGCCTCCTGGTTGAGCACGGGCAGGGCATTGCTGTTGATCTCGCGGTCCCGGCGTTCCTCGTTCGGGTACTTGACCACGTCGACGGTGGTGATCCGGCTGCCGGCGAGCGTGACCTGCACCTGCACCGGGCCGTACCGGGTGTTCACGGTGTCGCCGCTGATCTTCCGGGTGGTGCCGCCGGAGGAGGCCGGCGCGGGCGCGGCCGAGGGGGCCGAGGAAGCGCCGGTGGACCCGGACGCGGACGCGGACCCGGACCCGGAGGTGGAGGCGGGACCGGAGTCGGATCCGGAGGAACCCGCCCCCGAACTGATCACCGGCGCGGGCCCGGCCGTCTGGTGCGGTTTGAGCGAGAGCAGCAGCACCACCCCGGCTGCGGTGGCGGCACTGGTGACGATGGCTCGACGCATGAGTGGAACAACTCCTCAGGAACGAACGTCAGCGGATTCAGAAGGCGGGACTCAGAAGGCGAAGGACTCGTGGTGGATGCGCCCCGGCCGCACGCCGGCGGCCCGCAGGGCGCGTACGGCCTCCTCGGTGAGAGCCTCGGGCCCGCACAGGTACACCTCGTGCTCGGCCAGGTCCGGGACGAGCCGGCCGAGCGCCGCCCCGAGGGCCCCGACCTGCTCCCGCGAGCCGAGCAACTCGTGCACCGCCGCGCCGCGCTGCCGGGCGACCTCGGCCAGCTCGGCCCGGAACAGCACGTCCTCCGCGCGCCGGGCCCGCTGGACCAGCGTGACCTGGCCCGGCAGCGTCTCGAACAGCGCCCGCAGCGGCGTGATCCCGACGCCGGCCCCGAGCAGCAGCACCTTGCGCTGCCGCTGCTGCCGCCCGGTGAACGCCCCGTACGGCCCCTCGGCCCGTACCCGGGTGCCCGGGCGCAGCCCGGCGACGGCCGCGCTGTGCCCGCCGAGGTCCTTGACCGTGAACCGCAGGAACTCCGGGTGCGGCGGCGCGGACAGCGAGTACGGGTTGGCGGCCCAGCGCAGCCCGGGCGCCTGGAACTGGAGCCGGAAGAACTGGCCCGGCTCGGCATGGAGTTCGTCCAGCCGTCGGCCGGACAGGAACAGCGATACCACGCCGGGGCCCTCCGGCCGTACCTCGGCGACCCGCAGCCCGTGCCGCCGGTCGAGCAGCCAGGGCCACAGCAGGCGGCACCAGCCGACCAGTGCCGCCGTCCCGAAGTAGAGCGCGTACCAGGCGGCCTGGCCGGGCCCGCCGCCCAGGTCGGCGCCGGTGGTCAGCTGGTGCGCGAAGGCCAGCGCCACCGCGAGGTAGGTCGCCAGGTGCAGGTAGTACCAGGTCTCGTAGGAGAGGCGGCGGCGCGCGGCCCGGGCGGAGACGGCGCCGGTGCCGAGCATCAGCAGGGTGCCGAAGGTGGCCTTGAGCATGTCGGGGTAGTGGAAGACGATCTCCACGCCCTCGTCGACCAGCCCGCGCCCGTCGGTGAGCGCGTAGCCCCAGACAACGGTCAGCAGGTGCACCGTGACCAGGGACACCAGCCACCGGCCGCCGAAGGCGTGCCAGCGGGCCAGCCGGTCGGCTCCGACCCCGCGCTCCACCGGCGGCAGCCGGGCCATCAGCAGGAGCAGCACCGGTGCCGCGTATCCGGCGAGCAGTCCGGTGATCCGCCCGGCGCCGGTCAGCCAGCCGGCCGCGCCGACCACCTCCGGCGTGTTCACCCACCACAGCCCGAGCACGCCGAGCGCCCCGGTGGCGATCAGGCCGAGCGCCGCGCGCGGCGGCAGGGCGAGCGGCGGGCGCGGCGCCGCCCGGTGGCGCGGGCCGGCGGCGCCCGGCCGGGACTTCGGCACGGTGGCAGTGGTCATCGGGGATCCTCCTCAGCTCCCGGCGGTGGCACGGCCCCGCCGAGGCGGTCCACGATGGCACCGCAAGCTCTGAGCCACCTCTGAACCGGAGCCGCTGCGACACCCGCCGATGGCACAATTGCTGCAGGTCAGAGTCGATAGGCAGGCCCACGAACCGATTCCGGTGATCTCACGGGTTTCTCATCGCGGCAGGCCAGAATGAACGTCGCCCCGTCGCCGACCCGAGGAGCCCCATGGACGACACCGCCACCGACCGCCCGGACTGGCGCGTCCTGGTCGTCGACGACGAACCGGACGTGGTCGAGGTGGTCTGCGGCGCCGTCCGCTACGAGGGCTGGCAGGCCCGGGGTGCGACCACCGGCACGGAGGCCGTGGCGGCGGCGGCCCGATGGCGTCCGCACGCCGTGGTGCTCGACATGATGCTGCCCGACCTGGACGGCCTGGAGGTGCTGCGCCGCGTCCACGCCGGGCAGCCCGAGGTGCGGGTGCTCTTCCTCACCGCACGGGACGCCGTCGAGGAGCGGATCGCGGGCATCGCGGCGGGCGGCGACGACTACGTGACCAAGCCGTTCAGCCTGGCCGAGGTGGTGGTCCGGCTGCGCGGGCTGCTGCGCCGCGCCGCCCCGCCCACCGGGCCGCGCCCGGTGCCCGCGCACGCGCTGGTGCTCGGCGACCTGGTGCTGGACGAGCGGGCCCGCGAGGTGACCCGGGGCGGCGAGACCGTCGAGCTCAGCCCGACCGAGTACGCGCTGCTCGCCTATCTGATGCACCACCCCCGGCAGGTGCTCAGCAAGGCGCAGATCCTGGATGCGGTGTGGTCGTACGACTTCGGCGGGCAGGCGCACATCGTGGAGCTGTACATCAGCTATCTGCGCAAGAAGCTGGACGCGGGCCGAAGCCCGATGATCCACACCGTGCGCGGCGCCGGCTACCTGATCAAGGCCGCTCCGTGAACCGCGCCGTGAACCGCGCCGCGAAGCGCGCCGTGAATGCGGCTCGGAAGCTCCTGCCGCGCACCCTGCGCGCCCGACTGATCGCCGGCCTGCTGGTGCTGCTGGTGGTCACCTGCGCCGCCGTCGGCCTGGCCACCGCGGCCGCCCTGCGCCATTTCCTGGTCGACCGCCTGGACCAGCAGCTCACCGAGGCCGGCGGCCGCTACGCCGCCAGCCTGGAGCACACCGGCACGGGCGCCGGCCCCGACACCCGGGCGCAGACCCCCGGCACCCTGGGCGTGCGGCTGCTGGACGGCCGGGTCACCGCCGCCGGTGTGGTCGACGGGGACGCCGACGACGCCGACAACCCCGACGACGAGGACGACCGGGTCGCCTTCTCGCCCGCCCAGCAGCACGCCCTGGCAGCCCTGCCGGTCGGCGGCCCGGCCGGCACCCTCGACCTCGGTCGGACGCTGGGCCGCTACCGGGTCCGCGCGGTGGCGGGTCGGGACGGCGACGTGCTGGTCAGCGGGCTGCCGCTGCGCCCGGCCGAGGACACCGTGGAACGGCTGGAGACCCTGGAGCTGACCGTCTTCGCGATCGCCGTCGCCGCGGCCGGCGCCGCCGGGGCGGTGTGGGTCGGCTGGTCGCTGCGCCCGCTTCGGCGGGTGGTGGGCATGGCCGAGCGGGTGAGCGCCCTGCCGCTGGCCAGCGGCGCGGTGATGCTGGCCGAGCGGGTGCCGGACGACGACCCGCGCACCGAGGTCGGCCGGGTCGGGGCGGCGCTCAACCGGATGCTCGGGCACGTCGGCGACGCCCTCGCCCGCCGGCACGCGGTGGAGGAGCGGCTGCGCGCCTTCGCCGCCGACGCCAGCCACGAGCTGCGCACCCCGGTGGCGACCGTGCGCGGCCACGCCGAGCTGGCGCTGCGCCACCCCGGGGACGTGCCCGCGCCGGTGCGGCACTCGCTGGAGCGGATCGACGCCGAGGCGCTGCGGATGGGCGCGATCGTCGAGGACCTGCTGCTGCTCGCCCGCCTGGACGCCGGGCGCCCGCTGGCCGAGGCGGAGGTGGACCTCACCCGGGTCGCGCTCAACGCCGTCGCCGACGCCCGGGCGGCCGGCCCCGGGCACCGCTGGCGCCTCGCCCTGCCCGAGGAACCGGTGCTGGTGTCCGGGGACGAGCACCGGCTGAGCCAGGTGGTGGCGAACCTGCTGGCCAACGCCCGTACCCACATCCCGCCCGGCACCGGGGTCGAGCTGAGCCTCGAACCGGCCGACGGACACGTCGAGTTGACCGTCACCGACGAGGGCCCGGGGATCGCCCCGGAGCTGCTGGACCGGGTCTTCGAACGCTTCGTCCGGGGCGACCGCGCCCGCTCGCGCGCCACCGGCTCGACCGGGCTCGGCCTGGCCATCGTCCACGCCGTCGTCCAGGCGCACGGCGGCACGGTGACGGTGGCGAGCCGGCCCGGCCGTACGTCGTTCACCGTCCGACTGCCGGGGGCGCGACCGGCGCGACCGGCGCGACCGGCGTGAGCGGCGCGACCGTACGGAAGCGCCGGCGGTACTCCGTCGGCGTGGTGCCCAGTCGGCGGCGGAAGGCGCGCACCAGGGTGTCCGTGGTGCCGAACCCGCAGGCGGTGGCGACGCGTTCGAGGGTGTCGTCGGTGGACTCCAGCCGGTGGCGGGCGAGTTCGACCCGGGCCGACTCGATGTGGGCGCTCGGGGTGGTGCCCAGCTCGGTCTTGAAGATCCGGATCAACTGCCGTTCGCTGACGTGCGCGTGGGCGGCGAGGTCCGGCACGGTGAGCCGCTCGGAGAGGTGACGCCGGATGTGGTGGCGCAGCTCCTCGATCCGCCGGGTGGCGGAGACCGGCTCCAGCGGGACGCTGAACTGGCTCTGGCCGCTGGGGCGTTTGAGGTACATCACGAGCTGCCGGGCGACCCGCAGGGCGAGTTCCTCGCCGAAGTCCTCGGCGACCGGTCCGTCACCCGGGCGCCCCTACGAGCCTGGCCGGGCCCCGAACCGCCCGCAAACGATTCGGTTCTCGCCGAACTGCCTTGCGGCCCGGGCGGTTCCGAGGCGACGATCAGCAGCGTGCTGCGAATCTTCTTCGGTAGGGACGACCTGGAACGCCTCCGGGTGGCCGCGCGTCCGGACATGTCGATGGAGCTGTCACTGAGCGTGCACGCCCTGGTCAGCGGGCACCGCGATCCGCGCTTCAAGCCCTGGCGGGACCGGCTGCGGTCCTCCTGGAACCCGCGCACCGCGCTGCTCTTCGACCTCTACACCCGCTCCGCGATCCCGGAGTTCCTCACCGTCCGCCGCGACCCCGGCGCGACCGAGAGCGCCACCGCCGAGGCGCCCGAGGAGCCGCTCCGCGAGCACCTGCGATCGGTCGGCGGGGAACGGCAGTTGAGCGCCTTCGCCCGAGGTGTGGCGGCGGGGGACCGACGGGCCAGGAAGCTGCTCGGCAACGTCACCGCCGAGTACCAGACCCGGGCGATCGACCCCTACCGGCGGCAGATCGAGACCATCGTCACCACCGAGCACGGCCTCCGCCGCAGGATCACCGAGCCGGACCGGGTGCTGCGCTCGCTGCACCCGGCGATCTCCTGGCGCAGCCCGGTGCTCACCCTCCCGCTGGTCGGCGGCTGCCGGCACGACCTGCGACTGGACGGTCGCGGACTGCTGCTCCAGCCCTGCGTGTTCGGCGTCCGCCGCCCGGTCATCGCCCGCTTCGAGGACCCGGGGCAGCAGCCCGTCCTCCTCTACCCCGCCAGGATCAACGGTCCCTTGCTCGCCGAAGCCGAACCCACCCCCAGCCGCACCCTCACCGCCCTGCTCGGCCAGACCCGGGCCGCCGCCCTGGAGGCGATCGTCGACCACGGCCCGTGCTCCACCAAGGACTTGGCCGCCCTACTCGGCATCTCCGCCGCCTCCGCGAGCGAACACGCCACCGTCCTCGCCGAATCCGGCCTCAGCGCCAAGGAGCGCGACGGCCGCACCGTCACCCACCGGCCCACCCCGCTCGCCCACGCCCTCCTGGCCGGTCGTCTCCCCGCGCCCCCGGCCGCTTCCTAGGGCCGCGCGGCCGTTCCGCACCCGCATCCGCACAGGTGCAGCCGGGCACGCGCTCACCCGCGTACGGTTCACCCGCACAGGTGGCCACCGCGCCGGGGCGCCGGCCTCAGACGTTCGCCGGCAGGTTCGGCGCGACCCGGGGCTGCCGGGGCAGCGGCAGCGTCAGCGCCTCCCGTGAGGTGGCCGGCAGCGCCAACGCCGAGGCGGTCTCGGCCGGGAGGGGGCGCAGGCCCAGGAGCGCGGTGGTCAGGCGCGTCGTGGCACGGTGCCAGTCGGGGATGCGCTGGAGCATCGCGTGGCCGCTGCCGGTGACGGTGTAGCCGCAGACGCGGGCGCCGGCGGCGCGGCTGCGGGCGGCGAAGGCGTAGGTGTCGGCGGGCGGGGTGACGGTGTCGCGGTCGCCGTGCAGCAGCAGGACGTCGCGGCCGGCCAGGTGCTCGCAGGGGTCCTCGGCCGGGCACCAGGGGGCGAGGGCGACCAGGCCGGTGACGGAGGGGTGGCCGCCGGCCCGCAGGACGGCGCGGCCGCCCATGGAGTGGCCGATCAGGACGGTCGGCACCGGGCCGAGCAGCGCGGCCGCCTCGTCGAGGGCGGCCAGGGCGTCCCGGGCGGCGTCGGCGCGTTCGCCGTTCCAGCCGCGGTGGCGGTAGCGGACGGTGCCGACGGCGATCCCGGCGCCCGCGGTGTCCCGGCCCAGCGAGCGCAGGAAGCCGCGCATCCGCAGCAGCGGCAGGTTGAGGCGGCCCGGCCGGGAGAGGTTGTGCTCCTCGCCCCCGTGCAGGACGAGGACGGCGGCCCGGGCCCCGGAAGGCCGCACCCGCCATTGCAGCACCCGGTGCGCGGCCGCACGGCTGTCCGTACCGCTGTCCGTACCGCTTCCGATCACCTGCGCACCCTCCCGATCCTCCGGACCGCCACTGTACGCGTGCGGACGGCCGGAGCGTTCACCCGACGGAACCATCCCGGACAACCGGGCGCGCCCGGAACCGGTAGCGGAACTCAGACCTCCAGCAGGCCCTGCTCGCGCACCAGCCAGCAGATCGCGGTCAGCCGGAGGACGGCGTAGTCGTAGCCCACCGGCTCCTGCCAGCCGATCTCGGCCAGCGCGTCCAGGAAGCCCAGCGCGTAGTCCGCCAGTTCCGCACGGTCCAGGGGCCGGGGCGCCAGCTCCGGCCCCTGCGCGTACAGCAGCTCCCGCAGCATCGCCACGTGCTGGTCGACCGCCGCGACGAAGCCGGGCTCGAAGGCGAGCTCGGCCAGCCGGGGCGTGAAGGAGGCCACGATGCCGGGAAGCGGGCAGCCGTCCGGCCCGTCGGGGGAGGGCCGGAACGGTTCGTCGGGGGTCGCGAACATCCGTCCAAGGTAGGCGAACCGGCGGGTGGGCAAGCCGACCCGTGACGGTTCCGTGGTGAGACCTTGGCCACCTTCGGAACGTTCCGTGGCATGGCCGGTTCCCTGCGTTCACGGGCGGGTGGTCTGTACCAGAATGGCCCGCATGGATCTCCGCATCTTCACCGAGCCCCAGCAGGGCGCGAGCTACGACACCCTCCTGAAGGTCGCCCGCACCGCCGAGGAGCTCGGCGTCTTCAGCGCCTTCTTCCGCTCCGACCACTACCTGAAGATGAGCGACGCCGACGGCCTGCCCGGCCCTACCGACGCCTGGATCACCCTGGCCGGCCTCGCCCGCGAGACCAGCACCATCCGCCTCGGCACCCTGATGACCGCCGCCACCTTCCGGCTGCCGGGCGTCACCGCGATCCAGGTCGCCCAGGTGGACGCGATGAGCGGTGGCCGGGTCGAGTTCGGCCTCGGCGCCGGCTGGTACGAGGCCGAGCACACCGCCTACGGCATCCCCTTCCCCAAGGAGAAGTTCGGGCGGCTGGAGGAGCAGCTGGAGATCATCACCGGGCTGTGGAGGACCAAGCTCGGCGACACCTTCGACTTCTCCGGCGAGTACTACACCCTCACCGGCTCGCCCGCGCTGCCCAAGCCCGCCCAGGAGCGCATCCCGGTGCTGGTCGGCGGTTACGGCCCGAAGCGCACCCCGGCGCTGGCCGCCCGCTTCGCCGACGAGTTCAACCTGCCGTTCGCCTCGGTGGAGGACACCGCCGCCCAGTTCGGCCGGGTCCGCGAGGCCGCCGAGCGGGCCGGGCGTCCGGCCGACGGGCTGGTCTACTCCAACGCCCTGGTCGTCTGCGTCGGCCGGGACGACGCGGAGGTGGCCCGCCGGGCCGCCGCGATCGGCCGCGAGGTCGACGAGCTGAAGGCCAACGGCCTGGCCGGTACCCCGGACGAGGTCGCGGAGAAGATCGGCCGGTACGCGGCGGTCGGCAGCGAGCGGGTCTACCTCCAGGTGCTCGACCTGGCCGACCTGGACCACCTGGAGCTGATCGCCTCCCGGGTCGCCCCTCAGCTGGGCTGAAGGTCCGTCCTGCGGGTCTTCGCCGGGTCCGCCAAGGTCCACAGGACGGGCCCGGCTGCCCGCACCGGCCCTCCGTACCCGCCCTGACCACGGGTCTTTACTCGTTCTTGGGAATGCGTCATGCTCCTGGGGGAGGAACCAGGAAACGGTGGGGGGCGGGCCGGTGGCCGGGACACGAACAGCGAGGGCGGCGGTGCCCACGGCGCCGCCGCCCCGCCCCGCCGGCGGCCGGGCGATCCGAGCGGGCCTGCACGAGCTGCGCGGCCCCGGCCCGGCCGCCCTGCACTACCCCGCCGGCGACCTGCTGGTGGTCACCGGACTGCCCGGCAGCGGCAAGAGCACCCTGATGCGCCGCAGCGTCCGCGCCCCGCTGGTCGACTCCCAGCAGGTCCGGGAAGAGTACGCGGTCCGGCTGCCCGGCCGCCTCCCGTACGCGCTCTACCGTCCGCTCGCCCGGCTCGCCCACTACCGGCGGCTGCGCCGCGCCGTCCTGGGCGGCGGGCCGCTCGCCGTGCACGACTGCGGCACGCTCCCCTTCGTCCGGGCCTGGCTCACCCGTGCCGCCGCCCGGCAGGGCCGACGGGTGCACCTGCTGCTGCTCGACGTCGACCCGGCGGAGGCCCGGGCGGGCCAGCGGCGGCGCGGACGCGGCGTCTCCCGTTACGCCTTCGCCCGGCACCGGGCCGCCGCCGACCGGCTGCGCCGGCTGCTGCTCGGGGCCGGGCGGCCGCCGGCGGGCTGTGCGTCGGCCGTGGTACTCGACCGGGCCGCCGCGCGCGCCCTGCGGGAGATCGACTTCACGGCGTCGTAGTCTCGGCGAATCCGCGCCGGGCACCGCCGGTGGGCTTTCGTCGGTGGCTGCGCCCGGTGGTCAGCGGCCGGGCGCCGACGGGCGGGCGCGTGGCGCGGGCGACACCCGGTCACCTTCCTTTCCCGTCAGGAGCGCTGATGCGCCGTACCGCCCGGGCGCGCTCGCGTGCCCCTCGTCTGTTCCCCTGCGCCGCCGCGCTGGTCGCCGCCGCCGGGCTGAGTCAGCTCGTGGCCCCGGCCCCGCACCACGCGGTGGCCGCCGCAGCGGTCTGCGACGGCGCCGACGCTGCCGCCGCCGCCCGCAAGCCGGCCGGCAGCCGGGCCGGGAAGGACCCGAACGCCGTCAGCGCCGCCGAGGCCCGGGCGATGCAGACGGACCTGGACGACCGGCTCGCCAAGCTCGGCTCCGCCCACGTCCCGCTCGCCGCCGTCCCGACCATCGTCCCGGTGTACGTCCACGTGATCCACGCCGGGGACGCCGGGCGGCTGGACCAGGGCGTCGTCGCCGCCCAGATCGACCACCTCAACGCCACCTACGGCGGCCAGGGCGCGGGCAACACCCCCACCCCGTTCCACTTCGAGCTGGCCGGCACCGACTGGACCGACAACGCCGCCTGGTACACCGGCATGACCCCGGGCTCCGCCACCGAGCGGGCGATGAAGACCGCCCTGCGCAAGGGCGACCAGGGCACCCTCAACCTCTACACCGCCCACCTCGGGCAGTCCCTGCTCGGCTGGTCGACCTTCCCGAACGTCTACCGCTCGAACCCCACCGACGACGGCGTGGTCGTCCTCGACGACTCCCTGCCCGGCGGTCCCGCCACCCACTACAACGAGGGCAACACCGCGACCCACGAGACCGGCCACTGGCTCGGCCTCTTCCACACCTTCCAGGGCGGCTGCCTGCCCCCGGGCGACTACGTGGACGACACCCCGCCCGAGGGCACGCCCGGCTACGGCTGCCCCGAGGGCCGCCACAGCTGCCCGGGCTCCGGGCTCGACCCGATCCACAACTTCATGGACTACAGCTACGACTCCTGCATGAGCCAGTTCACCCCGGGTCAGGCCCAGCGGATGGCGAACTCATGGGCCGCCTACCGCAGTTGAGTCGGCAGAAGACGTCGAGGTAGAGCAGCGTCCGGCCGCCGGCGGCGCGGAACTCGTACGCCCGGTGGTCCTCGGCCGAGGCTTTCCGCCAGGCGGCCGGGCGCTCCTCGGGGGCCAGCAGCACCGGGACCAGGGCATCCGGGAAGTCCTGGTGCCAGCCGTCCCAGTCGCCCAGTGTCATCTCGTCGGCGCCGACCGCCAGCCGCTTGGCCAGCCGGCGCTCCAGCGGGCCCCGGTCCAGGTGCCAGGAGCAGCCGTCGGCGTCCAGGAAGCCGCCGGCCGCGACCGGGTGCTCACGGCCCCGGGGTTCGTGCGCCTCCCTCGACGCCAGGGCGGCGAGGACCTCGGCGAAGCCGCCGGTACGGCGGCGCGGCTTGCTCGGCATCCGTCGATGGTCCCAGGCGCGCCGGGTCGTCGCACCCGAATGTGAATGCGGAACGCCGCATACGGCGCGGCAACTACCGACCATTTGTCCGATTTGATCTATGTTTGGCGGGTTGATGCCGAGCAGGAGCAACCGAAGGAGACACGGCATGACTGCCAACCCCCGGATCGTCGTCGGTGTGGACGGCTCACCCGCCTCGGAGCAGGCGCTGCGCTGGGCGGTCGACTACGCCAAGGCCGTCGGCGGGACCGTCGACGCGATCGCCGCCTGGGAGTACCCGGCCTTCTACGGCTGGGGCGGGACGAGCGTGCCGGCCGACGTCTACAGCCCGGAGGAGCTCGCCGGCAAGACCCTCTCCGAGAGCGTCGTCAAGGTGGTCGGCGACGACCCGGGCGTGCGGATCAGCCAGCGCGTGATGCCCGGCAATGCGGCCGGGGCCCTGCTCCAGGCCGCCAAGGGCGCCGCGCTGCTGGTCGTCGGCAGCCGCGGCCTCGGCGGCTTCTCCGGCGTACTGCTCGGCTCGGTCAGCCGCCACGTCACCGAGCACGCGCCCTGCCCGGTGGTCGTGGTCCGCGAGGGCCAGGTCGCGGCCGAGTCCGAATAGCGCCCGGGGCCGGCCGGCAGCCAGGGGCGGCAGCCCGCCGGGCCGTCATGCGGACCAGAATGGAGTCATGCCAGAAGGTGACTCCATCTACCGCGTGGCGGCCCGGCTGCACGACGCCCTCGCCGGGCAGCTGCTGACCAGCGCCGAGCTGCGGGTGCCCGCGCACGCCACCGCCGCCCTCGCCGGCCGCCGGGTGCTCGAGGTCCGCCCGCGCGGCAAACACCTGCTCACCCGCCTCGAAGGCGGCCTCACCCTGCACACCCACCTGCGGATGGACGGCCGCTGGGAGGTCTACCGCCCCGGCGAGCGCTGGACCGGCGGCCCGGCCCGGCAGATCCGCGCCGTCCTCGACACCGAGCGGGGCACCGCCGTCGGCTACCGGCTGCCCGTCGTCGAGCTGCTGCGCACCACCGACGAGCAGCGGGCCGTCGGCCACCTCGGCCCCGACCTGCTCGGCCCCGACTGGGATCCGGTCGAGGCCGTCCGCCGACTCCTCGCCCACCCCGGCCGCCCGCTCGTCGAGGCCCTGCTCGACCAGCGCAACCTGGCCGGGATCGGCAACGTCTACGCCAACGAGCTGTGCTTCACGGCCGGACTGACGCCGTGGACCGCGATCGGCGAACTCCCGCACCCCGACCGGCTGGTGGAACGTGCCCGGCAGATGCTGGAAGCCAACAAGCTGCGCCCCGGCCACATCACCACCGGCGACACCCGGCCCGGCTACCAGCACTGGGTGTACGGCCGGGCCGGACGGCCCTGCCCGCGCTGCGTCACGCCCGTCCGGTCGGGACGTCAGGGCGAACCCCCACGGGACCGGATGGTGTTCTGGTGCCCCTACTGCCAGCGCGGCCCGGCCCCGGCGGGCAGGGCCTGACCGGCGGATCCCCGCCGGGTCCGCGGCGCGACCCTCCGGTCGGGCCCTACGGCCGCTCGACCAGGGCGGGGTGGCGCGGGTCGTCCACCCGCACGGTGACGTCGGCGGATTCGGCGGGCCCGGTCTCCGCCTCGTAGCGGGCGAAGGCGGGCAGCGTCCACTGCTGGTCGGCGGGGGTGCGGCGGGCCAGCGCGGCCGGGGTGAGCGCCAGATGGACGGTCAGCTCCAGCGGCAGCCAGCGGCCCAGCAGCAACGCGCCGTCCAGCACCAGCACGCCCCCGGGCGGGAGTTGCGTGTACGGGGCGCGGGTGGAGCGGTCGGTGACGGGGTCGCGCAGCGAGGGCAGCACCCGGCCGCTGCCGCCCGGTTCCAGCGGGTCCAGCACCTCGCGCAGCAGGGCGCCGTCGTCCAGCCAGAGGTCGTGGAAGGCGTCCGCGTCGTGGCGGCCGTACTCCAGCCGGATCGAGGCCGGGCGCAGGAAGTCCGCCGCGGACACGCGCAGCGCGGGGCGGCCGCGCAGCCGCAACGGCTCCACCAGGGCGTCGGCCAGCACCTCGGGCCGGGCGGGCCCGGCGCCGTCCACCGCGACCCGCAGCCGGCGCTCGCCGGCGCCGGGCAGCGCGGTGATGCGGTCGGCGAGCAGTTCGGCCAGCTTGTCGGGGGAGATCGGGCGTACCTGCATCAGGCCATCCTGCCGCGTCGTCCCGTCCGCCGGGCAGGTCCTAGGACAGCGGGAGGGCGTGCAGGATGTCGTCGTGGCCGGCGTAGAGGTGGTTTCCGTCGGCGGCGACCGTCCAGACGTCCCGGCCCGGGCCGGAGTCGTGGAAGGTCCACGCCGGCACGCCGGTCGCGGTGTCGATCGCGCTGACCCCACCCGCCGCCGGACCCGGGACGTACAGCGTGCCGCCGACGACCAGTGGACGGCTGCGTCGGTCCAGCAGGAACGGCAGGCGGTAGGACCAGAGCACCGTGCCGGTGCCCGCGTCGTGGCAGGTGACGAGGCCGTTGTCGCGCGGGACGAACACCCGGACGCCGTCCGGGACGGGCGGCAACGCCCGCCAGGACTCGCCCCGGGCGGGGGAGTGGGTCCAGCGCGGCTCGCCGCCGGGCCCCAGCCCGCGCACGCCGCCGTTGCCGTCCGGGACGAGGAAGTTCTCCCGAACGGCAGCGCACCAGCGCAGATCCTCGTCGCCGGGGGCGGTCCACAGCTCGCGACCGGTGGTGGCGTCCCGGACCACCAGCTCGGTGCGGTTGCCGAGGGAGCGGGCGCAGGCCACCAGGCGGGCAGTGCCCCTGGTGGCGGGGGCGATCGGCTGTTCCTGGTGGTCGGCGGCGACGGACCAGAGCAGGGAACGGCCGTCGAGCTGCAGCGCGAAGACCCGGTTGCCCGGCGCGGTGCCGTCCGCGCGGGGTCGGCCCCAGACGTAGCCGTAGAGGACGCCGCCGCCCATGCAGGTGAACAGGAGCTGGTCCTGCAGTTCATCGGGCAGCGGCAGGCTCCAGTCGCGGGTGGGGTCGGTGAGGTGGCGGGCGTCCAGGTGTCCTCGGGAGGCGGCGGTGAAGAGGTACTCGGGCCCGACCGCGACCTTCCCGACGGGCGGCTCCAGGTCGCTCGGCCAGCCCGGGGGCGGCGGCGGGTCGAACACCAGCAGCCGCTGGGGGGCACCGCTGGCCGGGTCGAGGACCTGCATCCCGGCCTTGGAAAGGAACACCGGGCGGTCCGGCGGGGCGACCAGCCGCTCGGGGGTCATGGCCTGCGCGCCCCGGTACGTCCACAGCGGGGTCGGCCCGGACAGCGCGGTCGGCGTCGGCTTCGTCGGCTCCGGCACCGGCCGGTCGGAGCCCGAGCCCGCGAACGCCCACGCCACCCCGCCGACCGCCAGCACCCCGGCCCCGACCAGCAGCCCGCGCCGACTCAGCCGGGGCCCGTCCCCGCCCGCGCCGATCACGTCCCCGGGCGCCTCGGCCGCGCCGTCCGCCTCCCCGTCCCACTGCCACGACTGCTCCCGGGCGGCCCCCTCGGACGACGGCGACTGCATCCCGCTCTCGCTTCCACCCCCGGCGGCCTCGGCGCCGCCACCCGCCGGGAGGATATCGAACAGTCCCCGAACCATCCGAAGCCGCCGCTCAGCCGTACCCGGCGGAGGTCGACCTCACCGAGCTGTAGATCTTCACCCTCCTGGCGGATGGGCCGCGAGGGCGGTACGGACGTCCGTGCCGGTGCACCCGGGGCAGTGGGTGCTCGCCTTGACACGGTTCCGGGGCGGACGTAGCAAGGGAGCATGCGCCGTCCGCATGCGACCGGGGCCGCTGAGCCGGTTCACGAGGAGGTCCCGGAAATCCTGCCGGAACCGGTCCTGGACACGGCTCCGGATGCGGGCGCGGTGCCGGGGGAGGTCTGGGAGTCGGTCGTGGAGGTGGCCCTGGAGGCGGCTCCGGTGGCGGTCCGCGAGCGGGACAAGCTGCTGGCGGAGGCCGTCCGCCGGGTGCTGGGGTCCACCGGGGCGCACGGGGCGATGGCGTACCTGCGTTCGCGGGACCGCCGGTCGCTGGTGCTGTGCACCCTCGCGGGGGTGCCGCTTTCGATCATGAGCTCGTTCCGGCGGGTCGCCGCCGCCGGGCCGCTGCCGGTCGCGGTCTGCTTCCGGACCGGCCGGACCATCGCGCTGGCCGACACCGAGGACACCATGCGGCGCTTCCCGCAGCTCGCGGTCGGCCTGCCGTACGACTTCGTCTCGGCCTGCGTGCCGGTGGAGTACGGCGGGGACCGGTTCGGGGTGCTCAGCGTGCTGTGGCCGGCCTCGGACGAGGGCGTGCCGGAGCAGGCGGCCGGTCAGCTGGACGCCATCGCCTCCCGACTCGCCTTCGGGCTTGCCGGGTTGGCCGGGTCCGGGCAACCGGTCGAGCCGGCCGGGGACGCCGCCGTGGTGGAGCTTCCGCCGCCGGCGGTGCCCAGCACGAGGGTCGGGCTGTTCGACTGGAACACGGCCACCGGCGCGCTCGCCGCCGACGCGGTGTTCCGGGAGATCTTCGGCTTCGCGCCCGGTGAGTTCGACGGCACGGTGAGCTGTCTGACCCGCCGGATCGCCCCCGGGGACCTGCCCGAGTTCCGGGCCGCTGCCCGCACCGCCCTGGAACGCGGCGAGGTGCTGGCCGCCCGGGTGCGGGTGCTCGGGCCGAACGGCCGCCCGTACCCGGTGGAGCTGTGGGCCCGGGTGCCCGGCGCGATCGTCGACGGCCGGACCCACCTGGTCGGCGCCGTCCTGGACGTCCGGACCCTCACCGCCGCGGCGGCCGCCGTCGAGCGGCTGCGCGAGGGCGTCTTCTCGCTCGACCCGGACGGCCTGATCACCTACGCCAACCGCGCCAGCGAGCCGCTGCTGCGGGCGAGCCGGGAGGAGCTGGTCGGCCACCACCTCTGGGAGGTGCTGCCCTGGCTGACCGACCCCGTCTACGAGAACCGTTACCGCGCGGCCCTGATCTCCCAGCAGCCCACCGCCTTCCTCGCCACCCGACCGCCCGACGGTTGGCTCGCCTTCTCGCTCTACCCCGACATCCACGGCGTCACCGGCCGGGTGGTCGCCGCCGAGGCCCCGCCGGGCGCGGCCGAACCGCCCGCCGCCCCGCCGCCACCCACGACCACCGGCGTGGGCGGCACCCACCACCTGCTCCAGCTCGCCAGCGCGCTCACCGAGGCGGTCACCGTGCGCGACGTGTGCCGGGCGGTGGCCGAGGAGATCCTCCCGGCCTTCGGCGGTCAGGAGCTCGCCATCTACGGGGTGCGCGAGCAGCACCTGCACCTGGTCTCCCAGTTCGGCTACCCGGACGGCTTCCTGGACCGCTTCGAGGGCACCCCGCTCGACGCCCGCGTGCCCGGCGCCGAGACGCTCAGCACCGGAACCCCGATCTTCTTCGAGTCGGTGGGCGAGCTCGCCGCCACCTACCCGGGCCTGGCCCTGGACGACATGGGTGCCTGGGCCTTCCTGCCGCTGATCGCCTCCGGGCGCCCGGTCGGCAGCTGCATCCTCGGCTTCGACCTCCCGCGCCCGTTCACCGCCGAGGAGCGCGGCCTGCTCACCGGCCTCAGCGGTTTCATCGCCCAGGCCCTGGAGCGCGCCCGGCTCTACGACGCGGAGTTCGCCCTGGCCCGCGGCCTGCAGCAGGGCCTGCTGCCGCACCGCCTCCCGCAGGTGCCCGGCATCCGGATCACCGCCCGCTACCTGCCCGGCACCCAGGGCATGGAGATCGGCGGCGACTGGTACGACGCGATCGTCACCGGCGCGGACCTCACCCTGGTGATCGGCGACGTCGAGGGCCACAGCGTCGGCGCCGCCGCCGCGATGGGCCAGCTGCGCAGCGCCGTGCGCGCCTTCGCCTGCGGCGGCGAGCCGCCCGACCAGGTGCTCGCCCGTACCAACCGGCTGTTGCTGGACCTCGACCCCGGGCTGCTCGCCAGCTGCTGCCTGGTCCGCCTCACCCCCGCCGACGGCACCGTCCGGATCGCCCGCGCCGGGCACCTGCCGCCGGTGCTGCGCCACCCGGACGGGCGGGCCGAAGCGCTGTACGTCGCCGGCGGGCCGCTGCTGGGCGTGGACGAGGAGGCGGCGTACCCGATCAGCGAGCTGCGGCTGCGGCCCGGCTCGCTGCTCGCCCTCTACACGGACGGACTGGTGGAGGACCCGGCGCTGGCGATCGACCAGGGGGTGGAGCGGCTGCGCGCCGCGCTGGACCACGGCCGGGCCGGGGAGGAGATGGAGGAGCTGGCCGAGCGGCTGCTGCGCGAGGTCGGCTCGACCGGGCGGGTGGACGACGTGGCGCTGCTGCTCACCGCCTGCGGACCGGCGACTTTCGTCGGTGCGGAGGGCGACGAAGGGTGACCGCGGGCGCGGTGACCGCCCGGTTAGCCTCGACGGGTGGAAGCAATCGCGCGGGCCTGGTCGAGGGCGGTACGGACGGCGTCGAAGGTGGTACGGACGGCGCTGCCGGGCCCCTGGCCCTGGCGGCGGGTGGTGGGCGAGGCTTCGCTGGCCCTGGTGATGGGCGCCGTCGCGGCCCTGCTGGAGCTGGTGGCGGGCAGCGGGCTCGCCGTTCCGTTCGGGTTCGCGGTCGCCGTGCTGTGGGTGCTGCGGCGGGGGTTCCCGGCGAGCGTGCTGTTGCTGACGGCGGCGCTGACCGGCTGGTCGTTCGGGCCGTTGCTGATGCTGGTCTGCGCGGGCTGGGCCGCCGGGGCGCGGATCCGCCGGGTCTGGTGGCTGGTCGGTTCCTTCGTCCTGAGCTACCTGCTGTTCACCGCCACCGGTGTGCTGAAGGACGGCGCCTCGGCCTCGCCCAAGCTGATCATCGGACTGTCGCTCGGCACCTTCCTGGTCTTCGCCGTCCTGCCCGCTCTCTACAGCCGGTACCGGGCGCAGCGCCGCGCCCTACTGGACGCGCTGCGCGAGCGCAACGACCAGCTGGTGCGCGAGCGGGCCATGGTGGTGCACCAGGCGCGGCTGCGCGAGCGGCACCGGATCGCCCAGGACATGCACGACAGCCTGGGCCATCAGCTCGCGCTGATCTCCGTGCACTCGGGCGCGCTGGAGGTGGATCGCAGCCTCACCGACCGGCAGCGGGAGGCGGTCGGCGTGCTGCGCCAGGCGGCGGTCGCGGCGATGCGCGAGCTGCGCGAGGTGGTCGGGGTCCTGCACGACGAGTCGACGGCAGCGCCGCCCGTGGTCGGTACCCAGGGCCCGGCGCCGGCGCGCGGTGGGGTCGACGGGATCGTGGGGCTGGTGGAGTCCTCCCGGGCGGCCGGGACGGAGGTGGCGTACTCGGCGGAGGGCGAGCGGCGCCCGCTGGCGGCCTCGGTCGACAACGCGGCGTACCGGATCGTGCAGGAGGCGCTCACCAACGCCCACAAGCACGCCCCCGGCGCGCCGATCGCGGTCGCGCTTCGGTACGAGCCGGACGCGCTGGTGGTGGAGGTCACCAATCCCCGCGCGCCGGAGCTCGTGGGCGCGCGCGCCGGCGCGGGTGCGGCGGTGAGCGGCGGACAGGGGCTGACCGGGTTGCGGGAGCGCGCCCGACTGGTCGGCGGCATGGTGCACGCCGGGGCGACACCCGAGCAGGGCTTCCGGCTCGCGGCCGTCCTCCCGTACGAGGGGTCGGAGCAGGACGGTGGCGCGGCGGTGGCCGGGGTGGACGACTGGGTCTTCGAGGGCCTGCCGTCGGCCGACGAGCCGGACGGCGGCAGGCGCAGCCCGGCGATGGGTTGCGCGGTCGGGGTGGCCGGGGTCGCGGTCACCGTGCTCTGCCTGCTGATCTGGGGCCTGGTCGTCCTCATCCAGGGTGCCGACGACGCGACGGTGCCGAAACCGAAGTACGAGCAGATCAAGGTCGGCACGGCGGAGTCCGAGGTGCTGCACGAGCTGCCGCCCGGCAACGGTTTCTTCACCGACGGCTACAAGGGCACCGGGCCCGTCGCGCCGGAGGGTTCGCACTGCCGCTGGTTCCTCCTCGACGGGGAGCCCGGGGTCGCCTGGGACGAGGACCACGTGGCGCGGTTCTGCTTCAAGGACGGTGTGCTGGTGGACAAGCAGGAGTACGTCAGCAAGGGCTGAGCGGTCGGCCGCCCGGGCGCCGCGGGGGCGGGTTCGGGCCGGGGCCGGGCGGGATGTGAGGATGGTGCCGCAGCTGACGCACCACCCGAGGGGAATGACCACCAGTGATCCGAGTCCTCGTCGCCGACGACGAGCCGCTCATCCGGGCCGGGATAAGGATGATCCTGGGTTCGGCCGACGACATCGAGGTGGTCGCGGAGGCCGCCGACGGCCGGGAGGCACTGGAGCTGGCCCGGGCGCACCGGGTGGACGTGGTGCTGCTGGACATCCAGATGCCGGTGATGGACGGGCTGACGGCGCTCGGGGAGCTGGCGAGGGTCGCACCCGGCGCACGGGCGATCATCCTCACCACCTTCGGGGAGCGCGAGAACGTCCTGCGCGCCGTGACCGAGGGCGGCGCCGGATTCCTGCTCAAGGACACCGCGCCGAACGAGCTGATCCAGGCCGTCCGGGCGGCGGCCAGCGGCAACGCCTTCCTCTCGCCCGCTGCCACCCGGCACATCGTCGACTCGCTGGCCTCCGGCCGCAGCGGTTCGGCGGCCGCCCGTAGCGAGCGGGCCAGACGCCGGCTGGAGGTGCTCACCGGGCGCGAGCTGGAGGTGTTGGCGCTGCTCGGTGAGGGTCTGTCCAACGCGGACGCGGGGGCGCGGATCCACATGAGCGAGGCGACGGTGAAGACGTACGTCAGCCGGATCCTGGCCAAGCTGGGCTGCGAGAACCGGGTCCAGGCGGCGTTGCTGGCGCGGGACGCGGAGCTCGACGGGCATAGCTGAACGCGTTGGCGTGGACACGTTGCGTGATGGATGTGGCGGATCCCACTCAATCGGGTTTCCGAATCGGGAACTCCGGATGAACTGGTGACGGTCTGTCAGTTTCTCGTCGCACTGCGTGGATGGTGTGCCGGAGTTCACGGGCGGACAGATGTGAGTGAGGGCACGGAAGTTGATCGATTGATCGCGAAAATGCGGTCAAACCCGGTCGAATCGGGCACAGTTTCTTGATCGATACCGCCGGTAACAGTCAACTGACCTGCGATGACCAAGAATTGCTTGCTGTGCCCGGGATCTGCCCCCTAGCTTTCTTGGCGGCGCAACGAGCGCCACCCGGGTTCACCCCGACGCACTGCCCGCCGACTGACCCCCGGCGCGAGGGCGGTGCCCGCCGACCAGGCCGGCTCGAACAGGCCGTCGGCGAGCGGAGGTGGCCGGGGCGGCACGGCACGTCCGACACGTGCGCGGCCGCCCGTCGAGCGAGGTAAGCGCGACCGACCTGCCCATGTCCCGGGCCTGGTTCCGCCTGCCCGCCCGGGGCTTGTCGAGAGGACTTTCATGACTTCCCGTCACGAGACCGCCGCTGCCACCGACACCACCGTCAGCACCAAGCGCAACCGCGTTCGGATGGCGGTCCTCGCGGGTGCCGCCGTCGCGGCCCTGCCGGTGGCCGGCCTCGTCACGGCCACCTCGGCCTCTGCCGCACCCTCCTCCGCCTGGGATGCCGTCGCCCAGTGCGAGAGCGGCGGCAACTGGAGCATCAGCACCGGCAACGGCTTCCACGGCGGACTGCAGTTCACCCCGTCCACCTGGGCCGCGTACGGCGGGACCGCGTACGCCGCCCAGGCCAACCAGGCGACCAAGGCGCAGCAGATCGCCGTCGCCGAGAAGGTCCTCGCCTCGCAGGGGCCGGGCGCCTGGCCCGTCTGCTCGCAGAAGGCGGGCCTGAGCAAGGGCGGCGCCCCGGCGGCCGTCGACACCTCGGCGGACAGCGCCGCCGCGGCCAAGCCCGTCCAGCGGGCCGAGAAGCCCGCCGCGGCCCCGAAGGCTGCCCAGCCGGCCGCGCCCAAGGCCAAGCAGGCGTCGAAGGCCGCCAAGGGCCAGCCGTCCGCCAAGCCGGCCCAGTCCGCGCCGGTCGCGGAGAAGAACGCCACCGGCGGCAGCTACACCGTTCGCAGCGGTGACACGCTGAGCGACATCGCCGCCAAGTTCGGCGTCGACACCGACAGCCTGTACAGCAAGAACGCCCGCACCATCGGCGGCAACCCGGACCTGATCTTCCCGGGGCAGACCCTGACCGTCTGACGCCTCCCGCGTCCTGACGCCGCCTGAGCGGCCACCCCTGCGCGGGGTGGCCGCTCGGCGCGTTCGCGGTTCCCGCGCGCCGGGTCCGTGCGTCAGGCTCCCCGCGGGGGATCTGCGCGCCGGCACCTGCTGCTCCTCGACGGCGGGCGACCGGTCGAGCCGCCCTGCGACTGCGCGGGCGCCGACCCGTCGGCCGGGCCGAACTGGACCGGGCAGCCGGCGGTCGGGTCGTACGACCGGGGGCGCGCGGAGTCGTAGTTGAACGTTGAACGCAACGTCTGAATACCGCCGGAGTCGGGGAGGGCTTCGGTCGAGGATTGCCTCATGTCCGAGACCGGAGCAAGGAGTTCTGTGGATATGACGATGAGCGGTACGGCGGCGCTCGACGGCAAGGTGGCCCTGGTGACCGGCGGCAGCCGGGGGATCGGGGCGGCGGTCGCGCTGCGGCTGGCCGAGGACGGTGCCGATGTGGCGCTGACCTTCCAGGGCGCGGCCGACCGGGCCGAGGAGGTGGTCGCGAAGATCAGCGCGATGGGCCGGACCGGTTGGGCCGTCCAGGCGGACGGCGCCGACCCGGAGGCGGTGCGCGCCGCGGTGGCGGCGGTCGCCGAGCGGTTCGGTCGGCTGGACATCCTGGTGAACAACGCGGGCGTCGGCGCCGGAGGGCCGATCGAGGAGATGACGCTGGACGAGATCGACCGGGTGCTGGACGTGAACGTCCGGGCGCCCTACCTGTTCGCGCAGGCGGCGGCCGCCCACCTGACGGACGGGGGACGGATCGTCGGCATCGGCAGCTGCATCGCGCAGCGCGTCGCCTTCTCCGGCGGCACGCTCTACGCGACCAGCAAGGCCGCGCTGATCGGTCTCACCAAGGCGCTGGCCAGGGAACTCGGTCCGCGCGGGATCACCGTCAACCTGGTCCACCCGGGCCCGATCGACACCGACATGAACCCGGCCGACGGCGAGTCCGCCGACTTCCAGCGCAGTTTCACCGCGCTCGGCCGCTACGGCACGACGGCGGAGGTGGCGGCCGCCGTCGCCTACCTGGTCGGCGACGAGGGCCGGTACGTCAGCGGTGCGGAGCTCGCGGTGGACGGCGGGTTCGCGGCCTGACGGTCGGTCGGGAGCGGTCGGGTCGGTCGGGGGGCCGGTGTCGTGCCGGGCGGTCGTGGGCGCACGTGCTTACGATCACCCGGCACGACCCGTCCCCCCTTCCCGACCGAGAGGTGTGCCATGACCGCCGTGGACGACCCGATCGAGCTGCTCGCCCGGGCCCTCGCGCAGACCGCCGGTCTGATCGACGGCGCCGGCGTCGAGCTGGCCGGGCACCCGACCCCCTGCCGCTCCTGGGACGTCGGCGACCTGATCAGCCATCTGCTGTTCGACCTGCGGCAGTTCACCGTCCGGGCGCAGGGCGGGCAGCCGGACTGGTCGCAGCCGTTCGAACGGGTGGAAGAGGAGTGGCTGCACGCCTTCGAGGCCGGCGCGGAGCGGCTGGTCGAGGCCTGGCGCGCGGCCGGGGACCTCACCGGGACGGTGGAGGTCCCCGGCGTCGGCGCCCTCCCGGCACGTTTCCCGGTGGACCAGCAGGTCGCCGAATTCGCCGTCCACGCCTGGGACTTGGCCAGAGCCACCAGCCAGTCCACGGACGGTCTGGACCACGAGGTCTCGGCCGCCGCCCTCACCTGGGCCCGCGGCGCGCTCAAACCCGAGTACCGTGGCGAGGAGTCCGACCACCACGCCTTCGGCCCCGAGGTCCCCGCCCCGGCGGACGCCCCGCCGTACGACCGGCTCGCCGCGTTCTTCGGCCGCGACCCCTGGGCGGCCTCCGGTTCGTGACGGCGGTCCGGGACCGCGGGTCAGCGGAGGACGGCCAGGACGGCGCCCCACTGGGAGGTGGTCCGGCCGGCGGCGACGCAGTGCTCGGCGTCGGCCGCGATCCGGTGCGCGGTGGTGAGGCGGTAGGACGAGAGCTGGAGGGCCGGCAGGGTGGTCCAGCCGGTGCCGAACTCGGGGGCGGTGCCGGTGTTGCTGCCGACCGCGCTCACCAGGAGGTCGCCCGGGTCGCAGGTGGTGGCGGTCGCCGCGGTGGTGAAGTCGGTGCCACCGGCGTCGCCGGAGGCACGGGTGACGGCCCGGACGGTGGTGACGCCCCGGAACTCGTCCACGGTCATGTGGTACTCGCCGGCGCGCGGGTAGTCGGCGCGGATCGAGTCGGCGGTGGTCAGGGCGGTGGCGCCGAAGGCGGCGAGGACGAGCACCCGGTGGCGCAGCGAGTCGGTGACGTCCCCGAGGACCTGGAATCGGTCGCCGTGACCGTCCGTGACCTTGACCGGGCCGGGGCAGGTGCCGGTGAGCATCATCGCGACGACCAGGGTGTCTCCCGGGGTGACCGCGACGCGTACGGGGATCGCGAGTCGCGTACTGGAGGCGGCCTGTTGGTCGTAGGCGGTCCGGGCGATCCAGGACCCGGCCTCGGTGCTCGGGGTCGCGCCGTCCGGTGCGGGCGTCGGTTGCGGGTCGGGGGTGTCCGGTTCGGCGGACGGACAGGTCCGCGCGTCGGGATGGGCGGCGGGCGCGCGGATCGCGAGCAGGCCCAGCGTGCCGAGGATGCCGAGCAGCAGGCCGACGAGCAGGCTGAGCGCGTGGGTCCAGATCCGACGGCGGTGCGGGTGCGGTACGGCCGGCGGCAACGGTGGGACCAACAGCACCGATGGCACCGGCGGTTCGGCCGAGGGGAGAGGAGGCCGCGGTTCCGGGTTCGATGTCACCGCGGGCGAGGGGAGCACCGGCCCGGCGGGCGGCTCCCCGTTGACGGCCGCTGTCCAACGGCGGTGCCATTCCTCCTCGTTGCCGCCGCAAGCCTGGACGAAGGCCCTGGTGGTGGCCCAGGACGGGAGCCGCGAGCCGCAGGCGGCCTCGTAGAGCGTGGTGTGGGAGATCGAGCCGGCCGTCCTGGCCATGGTGCGGAACGAGGGCTGGCCCGCGTCCAGCCGGAGGGTGCGCAGCTCGCCCGCGAAGCTCTCGGCGGCGGTGGGCGAGGCTGCCCTTTGCCCGGGTCGCGGGTCACGTGCGTGCTCCGCCATGACGCCCCCTGTTGTCAGATGTCAGATCCCTTGGTGGCGCTGCTTGCTTGTTGCGTACGGATCATAGCGGCGGGTGACGGTGGCGATCAGAGGTCTGACAACTTTCCTCGGGGGATGGCGCGTTCGGGGTGGTCAGCCGCCCGTGTCAGCTGTTGTCAGATCTCGGTGGCCCGTATCGAACACCAGCGCCTGTCAGGTCAGCTGGCACCGCCGTCGACGTCAGGCGGCGGGACGGCACAACGGTTCCACAGGAAGGGAGAATCGACATGGTCAAGAGCCTGCTCGGCAGGATCGGACGGCGTGGGGCGACCGTGGTGGTGACGGCGGCGTTGGCGGCGGCAGGGGTCGGCCTTTCGGCGGGCGAGGCGTCCGCCTTCGGGTGGGTCACCGTCGGCGGCCCGGTCATCGGTCAGGCGGTGGGCGTCTACGCGCAGCCCACCACCAAGTCGTGGAAGGTCACGGGAGACCTGCACCACGGGGACTCCGTCGACGTGGTCTGCTGGACCACGGGTGAGGACATCAACAACCAGGGCGACGTGTGGTACCGGGTGGACGCCGCGCACTACGCCTCCACCGGGCAGACCTGGTACGGGAACGGCTACGTCTACGCCTCCTACGTGGACGGTGGCCTCGTGTGGCACCAGGGCGTTGTTCCGCAGTGCTGAGATCCCACTGAACCGCGAGTGCCCCCGGGCCGCCGGACGGGGGCACTTCGCGTTGTCGGCCTCGGAAGGCCGTCGGAAGGCCGTCGGAAGGCCGTTCGGGGCGCGCGGCCGATGGTGTCAGCTGTTGTCAGTTCCTGTCAGGCGGTACCGAACACCGGTGGTGATCGGGTCAGCTTGCTCCGCCGTCGAGGTCAACGGGACGGCATCAGAACGGTTCGACCGGACAGGAGAATCGGCATGGTCAAGAACATCCTCAACAAGATCGGGCGGCGCGGGGCGACCGCGGTGGCCGCGGTGGCGCTGGCAGCGGCCGGGGTCGGCCTCTCGGCGGGCGACGCCAACGCCGTCGGCTGGTACTACCTCAACAACAACCCCACCGGCCACGGCGTGGGCGTCTACTCGGCACCGTACTCCTGGACGGCCAAGACCACCGGTGACCTGGGCTCGTACTCGTGGTCCGGCGATGCGGTCAACATGGTGTGTTGGACCACGGGCCAGGACATCAACAACCAGGGCGACGTGTGGTACCGGGTGACCGCCGTGTACTCCGCCGGCTACGGTTACTGGTACGGGACGGCCTACACGTACGGTGCCTACACCGACAACAACTGGAACTTCCACGCGGGGACCATCCCGCAGTGCTGACCGCCCGCTGACCCGGTGCGCCCCGCCCGTCCGTCGGGCGGGGCGCACCCGCGTCAGTGCGTCCGCCGGGCCGCCGCCGCGCGCTTGATCGCCTCGCGGATGCGCGGGTAGCTGCCGCAGCGGCAGATGTTCTGGATCTGGTCGATGTCCGCGTCGGTGGGGTCGGGCGTGCGGCGCAGCAGGGCGACCGCCGTCATGATCTGGCCGGGCTGGCAGAAGCCGCACTGGGCGACGTCGCAGTCGATCCAGGCCTCCTGGACCGGGTGCAGGGTGTCGCCGTCGGCGAGGCCCTCGATGGTGGTGACGGTGTGGCCCTCGCAGTCCTTGACGGAGCGGGTGCAGGGCTGGAACTCCTGGCCGTCGAGGTGGCTGGTGCAGGCCCGGCAGACGCCCACCCCGCAGCCGTACTTGGGGCCGGTGACGCCGAGCTTGTCGCGCAGTACCCAGAGCAGCGGCATGTCGTCCGGGGCCTCGACGGTGACGGGCTGCCCGTTGAGGACGAAGGTGTGGGTGGGCATGGGGAGTGGTGATCCTCGGGCTCTGGGTGATCAGAAGTTGATGGGGAAGGAGCGCGGGCTGGTGCCGGTCGCGCGCGCGTAGGCGTTGGCGACGGCAGCCGAGGCCGCCGGGACGCCCAACTCGCCCGCGCCGCCCGGTGATCCGCTCGGGGGCATCAGGTGGATCTCGACCACCGGCGGGGTGTGCCGCTGGCGGGCGTAGTGGAAGTCGGCGTAACTGCCCTCCCGTACCGCGCCGTTGTCGATGTGGTTGCCCGCCTGCAGGATGACCGAGATGCCGTCGATCAGCGCGCCGGTCAACTGGGCTTCCAGGCCGCGGGGGTTGATGACCTGGCCGACGTCGGCGGCGACCACCGCCTTGGTGACCCGGGGGTTGGCCCGGTCGGAGGCGTCCAGTTCGACCAGGTAGGCGACCCGGCCGCCGTTCTCGTCGTGGTAGCCGACGCCCTGGGCGTGGCCGGCCGGCATCGGGCGGCCCCAGTCGCCGGCCTTGGCGACGCTGTCCAGGACGGCCTGTCCGGCGGCGTCGCGCACCCGGGCGCGGCGGAAGGCGACCTCGTCCTGGCCCATCCGGCGGGCGAGTTCGTCCATCATGATCTCGTCGGCGACCCGGACCATGCCGGAGTAGACCGAGCGCCAGCTGCCGGTGTGCACGGCCAGCGGCAGTTCGGCGAGCAGCTGGGTGGGGATGCCGACGTTGTACGGGTTCTTCTCGGTGAGCAGGAAGAAGGCCTGGGCGAGGCTGAGCCCGGCCAACGAGAGGTTGAACCCGGCCCCGGTGAGCGCCTCGCCGAGGCCGTGCGAGAGGTCGGTCCGGACGGTGGCGGCGCGGTGCTCCCAGGTGAGCACCTGACCGAGGCCGTAGGTGGCGCGGATCCGGTGGTGGCTGGCGGGGCGCATCCGGCCGTGGCGCATGTCGTCGTTGCGCGTCCACATCAGCTTGACCGGGCGGCCGGCGGCCTGGGAGATCTGGGCGGCCTCCAGGGCCGCGTCGAAGAACAGCCGGCGCCCGAAGGAGCCGCCGCCGCGCACCACGTGGACGGTGACGGCGTTCTGCGGCAGGCCGAGTTCGGCGGCGATGGTCTGCTGGGCGATGATCGGGCTCTGCGCGGCGAACCACAGCTCCGCGCGACCCGGCCGCACGTCGGCGACGGCGGTCAGCACCTCCATCGGGGCGTGGTTGACGAAGGCGAAGTCGAACTCGCCGTCCAGGTACGGGGTGAGCAGCGGCGGCAGGAGGAACGGCGCGTGCGCGGCGCGCAGTTGGGCCTGGATGTCGGCGGTGGACAGGTCGGCGACCGGACCGGGGTTCCAGGTGGTGCGCAGGGCGTCACGGGCCTTGAGCGCCTGGTCGAAGGTCTCGGCGAGGACGGCGACGCCGCTGGGGATCTGCACCACGGCGAGCACCCCGGGCATGGCGCGGGCGACCGAGGCGTCCAGGGACTTGAGGGTGCCGTTGATGGTGGTCGGGCGGGCGACCACGGTCGGCGCGGCGCCCGGGATCTGGAGGTCTCCGGCGTACTTGGCGCGTCCGGTGACCATGTCGCGGGCGTCGATCCGGCCGGTGGGCGTGCCGACCAGGCGCCGCTGGTCGGCCGGCTTGGGCGTGCCGGGCACGGCGGGCAGCACCACCGAGGCGGCGTCGGCGGCGAGTTCGCCGTAGCCGAGGCGGCGGCCGTCGGGGGCGAGGACGGCGGTGTCGGCGGTGCGCAGGGTGGTCGCCGGAACGTTCCAGCGGTTGGCGGCGGCGGTCACCAGCCGGGCGCGGGCGGCGGCCGCCGCGGCGCGCACCGGGTCGTACAGCGAGCGCACCGAGTTGGAGCCGCCGGTCAGCTGGTTGAAGAGCAGTTCGGGGCGGCCGTCGGAGAGCGGGACGTCCACGTCGGTGAGCTTGGCGTCGAGTTCCTCGGCGACCAGCATGGCGATCGCGGTGGTAAGGCCCTGGCCGACCTCCAGGCGCGGCAGGTGGAGCGCGGCACGCCCGGCGGGGGTGATTTCGAGCACCAGCAGGTGCGAGGTGGGCAGCCCGGCGAGGATCATCGCGTCACCGAGGTCGAGGACGTCCGGGATGCCCGGCAGGCCGAGCAACTGCGGTGGCGCGGTGGTGTCCTGGGCGGCCGCGGCGGCCTGTACGGCGGCCTGGGCGGAGGCGGGTGCGGCGGCGTCCAGGCCGAGCCGGGCGGCGACGGTGAGGGTCGGGGCGGCCAGCAGGTAGGTGAGGAATCGGCGCCGACCGGTGCCCTCGGCGACGGCCGGCTCGGCTGCCTCGCCCGGGTGGCCGGTGGAGTTCGAGGCGGTGGAGTCCGAGGGCGCGATGGAGGTGCTGATGGGAGGAAGCCCTTCGAGCCGGAGACGGCGCCGGATCGGGCGGGCACGCACGGCCCCGGCCCCGGTGCCGGATCGCGAACGCCGTTGAGCATAGGAGGGCGCTACTGACGGGTCAACACGGCCAATCTTGGCCCTCCGGTCGGGTGGTGGAGGTGCTCCGTCCGCTCAGGGCGGGGGAGTCGGAGCGGGTACGGACGGCGCTTCGGCCGCGCGGGCGCGGCCGGGCCCGGTGCGGTCGAAGCGCGCCTGGGGCTCGACGGGCCGCTTTCGTACGGGGGTTCACCGGTCGCCCGGCGGTGCGGCGGCGGCCTTGAGTGGCCCAGGAAATGGCAAGATCAATGGACCTGTCGCATGGTCCATTCGGCCCCCTAGGGTGGGTTTCAAGACGCCGACGGCCGGCGGCGACGGTTGTGGACGCCATGCCTGCGCGCCGCTCGTCAGCCCGACCGTCAGCCCGCCTGCCGGCCCGTCAGCCGGCCAGGAGCGAAGTACCGAACAGGAGAGACGTGTCGAACCGCAGCGCCGCCCGGTTTGCCCTGCTGCCGCCCGCCGGACCCCAGCGGACACTCGCCGCAGCCCAGTTGGTGAGCGCCGTGGGCGACGGCGCTTACTACACCTGCTCCGCGCTCTACTTCACCCGCGTGGTCGGCATGTCGCCGACCGCCCTCGGCGTCGGTCTCGCCGTCGCCTGGGCACTCGGCTCGCTCGCCGGTGTCCCGCTCGGCCACCTCGCCGACCGCTGGGGGCCGCGCCGTACGGCGGTGGCGCTCGCGCTCGGCACCACGGCCGTGGTCGCCGCCTTCCTGGTGATCCGCTCCTACGGGCCGTTCCTGCTCGCCGTCTGCCTCTACGCCACCGCGCAGTCCGGGCTCACCGCCGCCCGGCAGGCGCTGGTCGCCGGCCTGGTGCCGCGCGCCGAACGGACCGGACTGCTCGCCCATCTGCAGTCAACCCTCAACGGAGGACTGGCCGTTGGCGCCGCCATCGGCGGCATCGCGCTCACCTTCGGCACCCGGACCGCCTACCTCGGCGCCTTCGCCGTCACCGCGCTCGGCTTCCTGGCCGGCGCGCTGGTACTCCGCCGACTGCCCGAAGTCCCGTCCGCGCCACCGGAGTCGGGCACCGGCCCGCGCCTGGCCGTACTGCGGGACCGGCGCTACGCCGCCGTCACCCTGGTCAACACCGTCCTGCTGCTGCGGATGCCGCTGCTCAGCCTGGTGCTGCCGCTGTGGATCGCCGAGCGCGCCCCAGGGATCGGCTGGCTCGGCTCGGCGCTGTTCGTGCTCAACACCGTGGCGGTGCTGGCCTTCCAGGTCCGGGCGGCGCGCGGCGTCACCGGGCTGGACTCGGCGGTGAAGGCGGTCCGCGCGGCCGGGGTGCTGCTGCTCGCCTCCTGCGCGGTCTTCGGGCTGTCCGCGGTGGACGTCCCGGTGTGGGCGGTCGGCGCGCTGCTGGCAGGCGGGGCCGTGCTGCAGGTGGCCGGCGAGATGCGGCAGTCGGCCGGCTCCTGGCAGCTCGGCTTCGACCTCGCGCCGCCGGAGCGGATCGGTCAGTACCAGGGCTTCTTCGGCACCGGCGTCGCCGTCGCCCGCACCCTCGGACCGTTGCTGCTCACCACGCTGCTGCTGGACGGCGGCCTCGCGGGCTGGCTGGTGCTCGGCGGGGTGTTCCTCGCCGCCGGGTACGCGATGGGGCCGGTCGCCCGCTGGGCGGCGAGCGAGCGCCGGCCCGTGGCCGCCCCGGCGCTCGCGGCCACCCGGGGGTAGCCGGAGGGCGGGCGCCCGGAAAGCGGCCGGCCGCCCGGAAAACGGTGGCCCCCGCCCACCGTGCGCTGGCATGCTGGCCGCGTGGACAAGCCCCAGATCTGGCTCGACTTCGCCCCTGAGCTGCACCTCTTCGTCTCCGCGCCCCGGCGGGCCGGCCGCACCTCGCTGCGCACCGACGGCACCTCCACCCTCGGCCACGTGGTCGAGTCCCTGGGCATCCCGCGCACCGAGGTGGGCGCCCTGCTGGTGGACGGACGGCCCGTCCCCGACTCGTACGTCCCGGCCGACGCCGAGCACGTCACCGTCGAAGCCGTGACCAGGCCGCAGCCCTCGCCCACCCCGCCACGCTTCCTGCTGGACGTCCACCTCGGCACCCTCGCCCGCCGACTGCGCCTGCTCGGCGTCGACGCCGCCTACGAGAACCCGGACATCGGCGACGCCGCCCTGGCCGCCCGCTCCGCCGCCGAGCAGCGCGTCATGCTCTCCCGCGACCGCGGCCTGCTGCACCGCCGCGAACTCTGGGCCGGCGCCTACGTCTACAGCCACCGCCCCGCCGAGCAGCTGCGCGACGTGCTCTCCCGCTTCGCCCCGCCACTCGCCCCCTGGAGCCGCTGCACCACCTGCAACGGCACGTTGCGCACGGTCACCAAGACCTCGGTGCGCGAGCAGCTCCGGGACGGCACCGAGCGCTCCTACGACGCCTTCGCCCAGTGCGAGGACTGCGGACAGGCCTACTGGCGCGGCGCCCACCACGCACGGCTGGAGGCCATCGTCACCGACGCCGTGCGCGAGTTCGGGGGTGTCCCGGGGTAGCGGCTCGGGGTCCGCGCGGGGTCGGCTAGGCGTCAGTGGGTATGGCGGGCCCTCGGACGGCCGTGGTCTCATCGGTGGTGGGGGACGAGTCCAGGAACTCCGTCATGAGGAGAGAGGCCGGGTCGTCGGATGAGCGGTCAGCCAGTGCACCACCCCTTCGAGACCGCGGAGGTCGATGACGCCCCCGTGGTGACCGCCCCGGACGGGGCCGAGGTCCGCCCGCTGCTGGTCCTGGACGGGCACGGCAGCCTCGCGGTCTTCGTACTCGCCCCCGGGCAGGTCAGCCGCGCGGTGTCGCACGCGACCGTGCAGGAGCTGTGGCAGGTCACCGCGGGCAGCGGCGAACTGTGGCGGCGCCAGGACGGCCGGGAGGAGACCGTCCGGCTCGTGCCCGGGACGGCGGCGTCGATCCCGCTGGGCACCGCCTTCCAGTTCCGGGCCGACGCGGACGGTGACGGCCCGCTGCGGATCACGGCCGTCACCATGCCGCCCTGGCCGGGGACGGACACCGAGGCGCGGCCCGAGGACGGCCCCTGGAAGGCGACCGGCCGCTGAGCCGGGGAACGCCGGGCCGGGCTGGGCCGGGCGCCTCGGAGTCGGCTGCCCGCGGCCGCGCCGCCGCTCCTCAGATCCGGGCACTGCGCAGGATCGCCCCGACCTGGTCGGAGATCGCCGCCTCGTTCCGCTCGAACTCCGGCGAGGTGACCTGCGCCTGGTCCGCCGGGAGTCCGGTGAGGACCGGGGTGTGCAGGTGGCCGCCGGGCAGGTCGGGGGCGAGGTCGAGGCGCAGGCGGTTGGAGCGGTAGGCGACCTCGTTGGAGAGGTAGCCTCCGCCGCCTCCGGCGACGGCGCGGGAGCCGGGGGTGGGGCCGTCGGGGCGGGTGACGGGGGTGGTGGCGCCCTCGGGGATCTCGGTGACGGGGGTGTTGAGCAGGACCGGGTAGGGCTGCTGGACGGCCGTCATGGCGTCGGTGGGCAGGGTGGTGTGGATGAACTGGGGGCCGTCGGCCAGGCCCGGGGCGTCGACCGGGTGGTCGCGGGTGCCGCCGGAGAGGGCTCCCACGTTGTCGGTGGCCGGGTCGGCGGAGCGGGCGCGGCCGGCCCAGGCCTCCAGGGTGAACGTGCCGGGGTAGCCCTGGCTGATGCTGGTGATCAGGTCGGCTGACTGGGCGCCGGGCACCAGGTGCGGGCCGAACGCGCGTTCCACGATGCCGTCGTCGAAGTCGCCGTAGCGCACCGGCAGGACGACGGCCCGGACCTCGGCGGCGCTGCCGTCGGCGAGGGTGATCCGCTGTCCGTGCAGTTGCAGGACGGCCGCGCCGGAGGGGTTGGCGCGGCGCGGTTCGGTGTCCAGGCCGTACGGGTCGAAGCCGCTGACGAAGATCCGCCGGATGTCGGGGTCGCTGCTGAAGCCGTCGTCCAGGCCGCGGGAGGCGTCCTCGAAACGGGCCCGCAGGTCGGCGTGGTCGACGTCGAACTTCGGTTGCCAGCACTCGAGTTGGACGGTCATGGCGAGCCTGCTCCAGTACAGCGGCCGGTCGTCGCGGGCCGGCAGTGCGCCGCCCGGTCGGCGGCCCTGGGCGCGGTCGACGCCGGCCTGCCAGAGCGCCCGGCCCCAGGCGTCCACCACCCGCTCGGCGCGGTGGGCGTTCCGGGCGGCGCAGAGCGCGGCCGGGAAGCCGGCGAGCAACTCGTCGAAGCCGGAGTGTTCGATGAAGGCGGCGGTCCGGGCGTCCTGGAGGCGGGCCTGCTCGGCGTCCACGGGCGCGGTGGCGACGGACCGGCAGCCGGGCCGTTCGGCGTGGGCGGTGGCCGGGGCCAGCAGGGCCGCGAGTGTCCCGGCGAGGGCGGCGGCCAGGGCGGCGGTACGGCCGACGGCGCGTCCGGCACGTCCGACGGTGCGTCCGGCGCGCTCGGCGTGGCGGCCGACGGTACGTCCGGTGGCACGGCGAAGCTGTGTCATGTCCACCGACAATAGGTGCCGGGCTGACGCCCCGCCAGGGTGCCCGCACGGTACCCGTAGGCTGGGCGGGTGACACCCCTCGACCCGACCGTGAAGTCCCTGATCGCCGACCCGTACGGCGCCTACACCAAGCTGCGCGCCGAGGCGCCGGTCCGGCGGATCGTCGGCCCGGACGGGCTGCCCGTCTGGCTGGTGACCCGCTACCCGGACGTCCGCCAGGCGCTCGCCGACCCCAGGCTCGCCCTCGACAAGGCGCACGCCGCGCCCGGGAACTACAGGGGCTTCTCACTGCCGCCCGCGCTGGACGCCAACCTGCTCAACATGGACCCGCCGGACCACACCCGGATCCGCCGCCTGGTCTCGCGGGCCTTCACGCCGCGCCGGGTCAGCGCCCTGCACGCGCCGATCGAGCGGGTCGCCGAGCAACTCCTCGACACGATCGAGCCGTTGGGCCGTACCGACCTGCTGGCCAGCTACGCCGCGCCGCTGCCGATCACGGTCATCTGCGACCTGCTCGGCGTCCCCGAGGACGACCGGCTCGACTTCCGCTCCTGGACCGACACCCTGATCACCCCGGACCCGGCCCGCCCCGAGCAAACCCGCGCCGCCGTGAAGTCGATGCTCGGCTTCTTCACCGGCCTGATCGAGCGCAAGCGCGCCGAACCGGCCGACGACCTGCTCTCCGACCTGATCGCGGTCCGCGACGAACAGGACCGCCTGAGCGAGGACGAGCTGACCTCGCTCGCCTTCCTGATCCTCTTCGCCGGCTACGAGAACACCGTCCACCTGATCGCCAACGCCGTCCTCGCCCTGCTCACCCACCCCGAGCAGCTCGCCGCCCTGCGCGCCGAGCCCGAGCTGATCGCGAGCGCCGTCGAGGAGTTCGCCCGCTTCGACGGCCCCGCCCCGCTGTCCATCCGCCGCTTCCCGCGCGAGGACGTCACCATCGGCGACGTCACCGTCCCGGCCGGGGAGACCGTGCTGCTCTCGCTCGCCTCCGCCAACCGCGACCCCGAGCAGTTCACCGACCCCGACCGGCTCGACCTGCGCCGCCGCGAGAACGGCCACCTCGCCCTCGGCCACGGCATCCACTACTGCCTGGGCGCCCCGCTGGCCCGGATGGAGACCTCCCTCGCGCTGACCGCGCTGCTGCGCCGCTTCCCCGACCTCGCCCTGGACGTCCCGGTCGGGCGGCTGCGCCACCGGCCCACCATGCGGGCCCGTGGCCTGCTGGAACTCCCGGTGCGGTACTGACGCGGCACCGGCGGGTAGCGGTCCGGCGCTGACGCGGCGTTGACGCGACGGCCGGGAACCGGCTCGATCTCTACAGCGTTGTCGTGGTCGGACAGCGTGTTTCGGACGGTGGTGGAGGAAACCCCATGAGTGTGGCCCTGACGAAGGGCGGCAACGTCTCCCTGGGCAAGCAGGCCCCCGGGCTGCGAGTGGTCCGGGTGGGCCTCGGCTGGACGGCCGGCGGCGGGTACGACCTGGACGCCAGCGCGCTGCTCTGCGGGGCGTCCGGGAAGGTCCTCACGGACCAGCACTTCGTCTTCTTCAACAACCTGCAGAGCCCGGACGGATCGGTCCGCCACCAGGGCGGCGCCGGCGGCGGTGACGACCGCGAGCGGATCGAGGTCCGGCTCGCCGAGGTCGCCGCCGACGTGGAGAAGATCGTCTTCTCGGTGGCGATCTACGAAGCGGCGCAGCGGCGGCAGACCTTCGGGCAGGTCCGCGGCGCGTACATCCGGCTCAGCGACGCGGACGGCGGCACCGAGGTGGCCCGCTACGACGTGCGGCCGGAGGCGGGCAGCGAGACGGCGATGGTGTTCGGCGAGCTCTACCGGCACGGCGCGGACTGGAAGTTCCGCGCCGTCGGGCAGGGGTACGCCTCGGGGCTCGCGGGCATCGCCGCGGACTTCGGCGTCGACGTGCTGCAGCCCGCACCCGCCGCCGCGCCGACGCCCGCCCCGGCTCCTGTCCCCGCCGTGCCCGCCGCCCCCGCCGCGGCGCCCGCCGTTCCGAAGTCCCAGCCAGCAACAGGGAGTTCCCCCGTGACGTGTTTCTTCGACCCCTCGCACGGCTACGGCTCGACCGCTGTGCTGTGGCAGCCGCAGTGGGGCGTGCCGCGCCAGGTCGAGGCCTGCGCCGCCTGCGCCCAGCGGGTGCAGACCACCGTCCCGCCGTTCTACACCCCGCCGCAGGCCGGTTACCCGCAGCAGGTCCAGCAGGTCCAGCCCGTGCAGCAGGGCCACCCGCAGGTGCCCGGCCAGCAGGACCAGGGCCGGCGCTTCGGCACCGGCGCGATGATCGGCGCGGGCGCGGCGGGCCTGGTCGGCGGCATGCTGCTCAACGAGGCGCTGAGCGACGACGAGCCCCACGTGGTCGTCAACAACTACTACGAGGACGACGACGACTCGTTCTTCTAGGAAGTCGTCCTTCCGGCCGGCTCCTCCCGTCGCAGGCGCCCCCGTCCTGTCCGTGAGGAGCCGGCCCGGTGGCACCTGCTGTCGGTGCGGTGCGCTTGAATGGGGCCCTTGCGCCGCTCTGACCGGGGGAGATGTACCGATGACCGCGACCGACGCGACCGAAGCCACCGATGCCGCGGACGTGGCCGACGGGCCGCACGCCGAGCTGCTGGCCGCCGCCAGGAACCCCACGGCGGCCTGGCTGGAGTCCCGCTTCGGCGAGGGCACGCTGTGGCGGCCCGAGACGCTGCCCGAGGGGCTGGAGTCGGGCGCGGCCCGGGCGTTCCTGGCCGAGGTCGGCATCCCGGCCGTCGAGCTGGACTTCGTCGGCTACGACTCGGCGGACCTGCCCGAGCGCGGCATGTGGGAGGCGGACACCGACGAGCTGTACGCCCGCGACCCCGAGGACGACTCCCCGGCGGGCCTGGCCTACTGCGTCGGCAAGTTCGACGACTGGCACCTGATGGTCGACGCCGAGTGCGGTGTCGTCGAGATCTACAACTCGGACGGCTGGACCACCGGGCGGGGCCACGGCGGCTGGGCGGCCGACTCGCTGCCCGAGGTGATCGGCGCCCTGGGGCTGCTGGCCGGCTTCGAGGAGCGGATCGTCAACGGCGACGCGCAGGCCGCGCTGGACGAATTCGAGGCGCTGGTGGCGCAGTTGGGCCAGGGGCCGGACAAGTCGGACCTCTGGGTGGGGCTGCTGGAGAACCTGCGCGAGGAGTACGAGGAGTTCGACGAGGACTGACCGGTCCCGGGCCCGAGCGGCCGCACGACGCGAGCGCGTCGTGCGGCCGTCGGCGTTCCCGGGTGGCCCCCGGCCTTCCAGGGCGTTCCCGGGTGCCTCAGTCGCCCTCCCGCCGGTACGCCCCGGCCCGGGCGGCGGCCTCGGCGGCGGCCGCGGCGCGGTCGGCGGCGGGCTCGTCGAGCGGCTCGGCGGTGGTGAGCATCCGGTAGTAGAGCGGCGCCGAGACGGCCCGGATCACCTCCAACGGGTCGGTGTCCGGCGGGAGTTCGCCGCGTTCGACGGCCTCGGTGACGCACGGCGCCCACTCCTCGACCCGGCGCCGGTAGAACAGTTGCAGGGCCTCGGCCGTCCCCGGGTCGCCGTTCGCCGCCACGATCACCGCGCGGAACAGCGCGCCCTGCCGGTGGTCGGCCAGGGTGCGCTGGACCAGGCGCGCGTTGGCCCGCAGGTCCTCGGTGAGCGTGCCGCTGCGGGTGCGCGGCAGCGACTGCTCGGCCATGTCGGCGAGCAGGTCGGCGACCAGGGCGGTGGTGCTGCCCCAGCGGCGGTAGACGGTGGTGCGGCCGACCTCGGCCCGCTGGGCGATGTCGCCGAGGTCGAGGCCGCCGAAGCCGTGCTCGACCAGGGCGTCCTCGGCGGCCCGCAGGACGGCGGCGCGCACCCGGGCGGTCCGGCCGCCGGGGCGGACCGTGCCGGGTGTGGAGGACTCGACGGGGTCGACGGGTTCGGCGGCCATTAACGGGATTCCTGTTCCATTAGGTGGGAGGGGTCTGCTAGCTTCGAGGCATCCTAACGGAATGGGAGTCCCATTAGGGGCTTCGAGGGGAGTACTGTCATGGCAAGCGCGAACCCGGCCGGCACGAACACGGCCACCTCGGAAGCGGCCAGTACGAGCACGGCCGGCACGGAAGCGGTCACCACCGGCATGGGCGGCACCGGCATGGAGTGGCGCCGGCTCGGCGCGTCCGGACTCAAGGTCCCCGTGCTCGGTCTCGGCACCGGCACCTTCGGCGGCCGCGGCCCGCTGTTCGGCGCCTGGGGCACCACCGACGTCCAGGAGGCTCGCCGCCTGCTCGACATCGCCATCGACGCCGGGGTCACCCTCTTCGACACCGCCGACGTCTACTCGGACGGCGCCTCCGAGGAGGTGCTCGGCCAGGCCGTCCGCGGCCGCCGCGACCAGGTGCTGATCTCCACCAAGGCCGGACTGCCGCTCGGTGACGGCCCCCAGGACGCCGGCACCTCCCGCGCCCGGCTCACCCGATCCGTGGACGACGCGCTGCGCCGCCTCCGCACCCACTACCTGGACCTCTTCCAGCTGCACGCCTACGACGCCGGCACTCCGATCGAGGAGGTGCTGGCCACCCTGGAGGACCTGGTCCGCGCGGGCAAGATCCGCTACACCGGCGTCTCCAACTTCTCCGGCTGGCAGCTGATGAAGTCCCTCGCCCTCGCGGACCGCTGCGGTCGCCCCCGCTACGCCGCCCACCAGGTCTACTACTCCCTGGTCGGCCGCGACTACGAATGGGAGCTGATGCCGCTCGCCCGGGAGGAGGGCGTCGGCGCCCTGGTCTGGAGCCCGCTCGGCTGGGGCCGCCTCACCGGCCGGATCCGCCGCGGGCAGCCCCTCCCGGCCGGCAGTCGACTGCACGACACCGCCGACTACGGTCCGCCGGTCGAGGACGAGCTGCTCTACCGGGTGGTCGACGCGCTCGACGGGGTCGCCGCCGAGACCGGCCGCACCGTTGCGCAGGTCGCGATCAACTGGCTGTTGCGCCGCCCGACCGTCTCCTCCGTCATCATCGGCGCCCGCAACGAGGAGCAGCTGCGGCAGAACCTCGGCGCGGTCGGCTGGTCGCTGACGCCGGAGCAGGTCGCCCGACTGGACGCGGCGAGCGCCCGCACCGCGCCGTACCCGTACTTTCCGTACCACCGTCAGGCCGCGTTCGCCCGGCTGAATCCGCCGATCGCCAGCTGACTGACCTGCGAAAACCGAGCTCGCTGGCTTTCACCGGCTGCTGAGATGTCCATCCGGCGGCGCGGGGATACGCTGAAAAGGCCCTGCGTCAAGCCAACACACGTCGGGTGGGCATCATGACTGAGATATCACGCAGGAATACCAGGAGCAACGACAACGCGCGCCGTCGGATCGCGAGACCCCTGGTGGCCGCTGTGGTCGCCGCGGGGCTCGGCGCGCTCGGCGCCGGGGGCACGGCGGCCGCACCATCGCACGGGGTCGCCGCGTCCGCGGTCTCGCAGACGGTCCTGACGGCCGCGCCCAAGGCCCCGGCCGCCGGAGCGCAGCAGGTCACCATAGCGAACTACGCGTTCGCGCCCAGCACACTCACGGTCAGCACGGGCACCACGGTGACCTGGACCAACAACGACAGCGACGCGCACACGGTGACCAGCACCGGTTCCGGACCGCTCAACTCCGCGCCGCTGAACCAGGGCGCCTCGTACAGCTACACCTTCACCACGCCCGGGACGTACGCGTACATCTGCTCGATCCACCCCTTCATGCACGGCACGGTCGTGGTGCAGTAGGCCACCGGCATGTCCGTCGAGCTGAACCACACCATCGTCTTCGCCCGTGACCGCCAGGAGTCCGCCGAGTTCGTGGCCGGCATCCTGGGCCTCGAACTCGGAGCGGCCTGGGGCCCGTTCCTGCCACTCGCCACGGCGAACGGAGTCACCCTCGACTTCGCCACCGCCGATGCCGAGCGCCTCACCCCGCAGCACTACGCCTTCCTGGTCTCGGAGGCGGAGTTCGACGGCATCTTCGCCCGGATCCAGCAGGGTGGCATCGAGTTCTACGCCGACCCGCACATGCAGCGGGTCGGCGAGATCAACCACAACGACGGCGGCCGCGGCGTCTACTTCCTGGATCCGTCCGGCCACCACCTGGAAGTCATCACCAGGCCCTATGGCAGCGGCTCCTGACGCCTCGTCGGTTCGCCGGAGGTCAAGCCGGAGGACAGTGCGCCGCAGCACGGGCCTACCGGGCGGCGGCTCTGGCGCGTGAGGCCTCGATCTCGGCGTAGGCGTCGGCCTTGTTCGCCCAGTGGGAGCCCTCGACGGACTTTCCGGGTTCGAGATCCTTGTAGACCTCGAAGAAGTGGGTGATCTCGTTCAAGTCGTGCCGGGGCATGTCGTCGATGTCCTGCAGACGGGTGAAGCGGGGGTCGTGGGCGGGCACGCAGAGGATCTTCTCGTCCGGCCCCTTCTCATCGGTCATGACGAACATGCCGATGGCGCGGCAGGTGATGCCGCATCCGGGAAAGGTGGGTTCGTCGACGAGGATGAGGGCATCGAGGGGGTCGCCGTCCCCGCCGAGGGTGTCCTCGATGAACCCGTAGTCCGCCGGATAGCGGGTGGCTGTGAACAGCATCCGGTCCAGGCGGATCCGTCCGACGGCATGGTCCATCTCGTACTTGTTCCGTGATCCCTGCGGGATCTCGACGATCACCTCGAAGTCCACCTCGGGGTCCATGTCGCTCTCCTTCACGATCCGTGGCGTCCGACGGCGTCGGCAGCACCATCTTCGAGGGGATCACTCGCCGTCGCATGCCGGGCACGCGATTGCCCTAACCCCCGTGGAGACCTCCAGCCCCCGGGGTTAGCCTCGGTCTGACAGTTCCCGGGCGGCGAATTCGCGCACCTGGCGCCCCAGGCACGACGTCAAGGAGGACGGAATGGCTGGGATCTTTCCTGTGGGCGTGTCCGTTGCGGCCGCGCCCGTGTTGACCGGGTCGGGCCGGACACTGCTGGTGATCGTCGCGGTGATCGGGGCGGGAGCCCTGATGGTGGCCGGGGCGTTCGCCCGCCAGGTCCTGGCCGCGGACGAGGGCACCGAGACGATGCGGCGGATCGCCGGGGCGGTTCAGGAGGGTGCGAACGCCTACCTGAGGCGTCAGTTCCGTACCCTGGGCGTCTTCGCGGGGGTGGTGCCCTTCGTGCTTCTGCTGCTGCCGGCGGACAACTGGGGGCAGCGGATCGGGCGTTCGGTGTTCTTCCTGGTCGGGGCGGCCTTCTCGGCGACGACGGGGTACGTCGGGATGCAGCTCGCCGTGCGCAGCAACGTCCGGGTGGCGGCGGCGGCCCGGGCGGGGACGGCGCCGGTCCCGGCCGCCGAGTCCTGGGAAGGACCGACGGCGGCGTCGATCGTGCGAAGGGTGTCGCACCGGGCGATGCGGATCGCCTTCCGTACCGGTGGGGTGGTGGGGATGTTCACCGTGGGGCTGGGCCTCATGGGGGCGGCGACGGTGGTGCTGATCTACCAGGCGAACGCGCCGAAGGTGTTGGAGGGCTTCGGTTTCGGAGCGGCGTTGCTGGCGATGTTCATGCGGGTGGGCGGTGGGATCTTCACCAAGGCCGCGGACGTGGGCGCGGACCTGGTGGGCAAGGTCGAGCAGGGGATCCCCGAGGACGATCCCCGCAACGCGGCGACGATCGCCGACAACGTGGGTGACAACGTGGGCGACTGCGCGGGGATGGCGGCCGACCTGTTCGAGTCCTACGCCGTGACCCTGGTCGCCGCGCTGATCCTGGGCAGAGCCGCCTTCGGTGACAACGGGCTGACCTTCCCGCTGGTGGTGCCCGCCATCGGGGTGCTCACGGCGGTCCTGGGCATCGAGATGGTCTCCCCACGGCCCACGGACCGCAGCGGGATGACCGCCATCAACCGCGGCTTCTTCGCCTCCGCCGTGGTGTCCCTCGTCCTGGTGGCCGGCGCGGTCTTCGCGTTCCTCCCGGCCCGCTTCTCCGGTCTGCACGGGGTGTCCGCCGAGATCACCCGGCACGCGGGCAGCCCGCGGGTGTTCGCCCTGGCCGCGGTGGCCATCGGGATCGTGCTGGCCGCCGTCATCCAGCAACTGACCGGCTACTTCACCGAGACCACCCGCCGCCCGGTACGGGACGTGGGCAAGACCTCGCTGACCGGGCCGGCCACCGTGGTGCTCTCCGGCGTCGCGCTCGGCCTGGAAGCGGCCGTCTACTCCGCCGTGGCCATCGGAGCCGCCGTCTACGGCGCCTTCCTGCTCGGCGGCGGCTCGCTGATCCTGTCCCTGTTCGCGGTCGCGCTGGCCGGGACCGGACTGCTGACCACCGTCGGTGTGATCGTCGCGATGGACACCTTCGGCCCGGTCTCCGACAACGCCCAGGGCATCGCGGAGATGTCCGGGGACATCACCGGCGCCGGCGCCCAGGTGCTCACCGAACTCGACGCCGTCGGCAACACCACCAAGGCGATCACCAAGGGCATCGCCATCGCCACCGCGGTGCTCGCCGCCACCGCGCTGTTCGGCTCCTACACCGACACCATCGCGACCGCCGAGGAACAGATCGGCCCGGCCGCCCACGGTTCGAGCCTGAGCCTGGCCATCGACCAGCCCGACAACCTGGTCGGCCTGCTGGCCGGCGCCGCCGTCGTCTTCCTGTTCTCCGGTCTGGCGATCAACGCCGTCTCGCGCTCCGCCGGCTCGGTCGTCTTCGAGGTCCGGCGCCAGTTCCGGACCCGGCCCGGCATCATGGACGGCACCGAGCGGCCCGAGTACGGCCGGGTGGTGGACATCTGCACCCGCGACGCGCTGCGCGAACTGGTCACCCCGGGCCTGCTCGCCGTGCTGACCCCGATCGCCCTCGGCTTCCTGCTCGGCGTCGGCCCACTGGGCTCCTACCTGGCCGGAGCGATCGGCGCGGGCACCCTGATGGCCGTCTTCCTGGCCACCTCGGGCGGCGCCTGGGACAACGCCAAGAAGCTGGTCGAGGACGGTCACCACGGCGGCAAGGGCAGCCCCGCGCACGAAGCCACCGTCATCGGCGACACCGTGGGCGATCCCTTCAAGGACACTGCCGGACCGGCCATCAACCCGCTTCTGAAGGTGATGAACCTGGTCTCCCTCCTGGTGGCGCCGGCGATCGTCAAACTCAGCTTCGGCCCGCATGCCAACCTGGGCCTCCGGCTGGCCATCGCCCTGCTGGCGCTGGCCGTCGTCGTCCTCGCCGTGTGGATCTCCAAGCGCCGGGGCATCGCCGTCGGCGCCGACGAAACGCCCGCCGGCGCCCCCGCGCCGGAGGAGCCCGCACCCGTCCGGTGAGGCGCCCGACCGCACCGACCGTGCCTCAGACCCTCGCGCCGTCCTCGGAACGAACGTGAGCCGGAAGGCCGTTGGCGAGGTCCTCGACCAGCAGGCGCCAGGCGACGGCGTCCGCCGCGGTGCGCAGCTCGGGGCTGCGCGGGCGGCCGGCGTCGGCGTCCAGGCGGTCGTTGAGCCAGCCCGACCAGGCGCGGCCGAGGGCCCGCACCTGGCTGACGCCGGCCTCGGTGGGAGTGAACCCGTCGCCGTCGCGGGTGAGGTAGCCCTCGGCGGTCATCCGCTCGAAGACGGGCTCCAGCACCTCGGGCGGCACCCGCTTGCGGGCGGCGATCAGGTCGAGGGAGGCGTGCCCGAGGGCCTTGGTGTGGCGGGCCACCTCCATCAGGGCCCAGGCCCCGGCGAGGTCCACCCGGGTGTCGGCGGCGCCGACGATGGTCCGTACGGTGTCCAGGTCCACGCCGCGCACGAGCGTGCAGACCGCGTACTCCAGGTGCGGGTCGGAGTCGCTGGTGGTCGGCTGGCCGAAGCCCTCGCCCATGTCGGTGGAGCCGGCCCGGGCGGTGTCGCGCAGCTGCACCTGCTTGAGGAACAACGCGACCACGAAGCCGACGAGGGCCACCGGGATCGACCACAGGTACACGGTGTGCAGGGCGTCGGAGTACCCCTGGACGATCGGTGCGGCCTGGGCGGCGGGGAGCCGGTGCAGGCCGTGCGGGCTCTCGGCGGCGCGGGCGAGCACGGCAGGGTCGGCGCCGGTGAGCCGGGCGGCGGAGGCGATGCCCTTGGCCAGTTCGGTCGTGAGGCTGTTGGCGTAGACGGTGCCGAACACGGCGGTGCCGAAGGAGCTGCCGATGGTGCGGAAGAAGGTCACCCCGGAGGTGGCGGTGCCGAGGTCCGTGTAGTCGACGGTGTTCTGCACGGCGATGGTCAGCACCTGCATGCTCAGCCCGATGCCGACGCCGAGCACGAACATGTAGAGCGAGGCCAACGCGATGCCGGTGCCGGGCTGGAGGCGGGAGAGCAGGTAGAGGCCGAGGGCCATCACCAGGGTGCCGACGATCGGGAACAGCCGGTACCGGCCGGTCCTGCTGACCGCGTTGCCGCTGGCGATCGAGGCGATCAGCAGGCCGATCACCATCGGCAGCATCCGCACGCCGGAGACCGTCGCCGAGTCGCCGTCCACGTACTGCAGGAAGGTCGGCAGAAAGGTGAGCGCGCCGAGCATCGCGAAGCCGACGACGAAGCTGAGCACCGAGCAGACCGCGAACACCGGGTTGCGGAACAGCCGCATCGGCAGCATCGGTTCGACCGCCCGGGTCTCCACCCAGCAGAACAGCCCGAGCGCCACCGCGCCGCCCGCGAACAGGGCGATGATCACCCCGGAGCCCCAGGCGTACTGGTTGCCGCCCCAACTGGTCGCCAGGATCAGGGCGCTGGCGCCGACCGAGACCAGCGCGATCCCCAGGTAGTCGATCACCGGACGCACCGCCGAGCGCACCGACGGGATGGTCCGGGCGGCCGAGGCCACCACCAGGACGGCGATCGGCACGTTGACGTAGAACGCCCAGCGCCAGGACAGGTGGTCGGTGAACAGCCCGCCCAGCAGGGGCCCGATCACCGTGGCCACACCGAACACCGCGCCGATCGCGCCCTGGTACTTGCCGCGCTCGCGCAGCGGGATGACGTCCGCGATCAGCGCCATGGCCGTCACCATCAGCCCGCCCGCGCCGATGCCCTGCACCGCCCGCCAGGCGATCAGCAGGATCATGTCGGTGGCCAGGCCGCACAGGAACGAGCCGGTGATGAAGACGATCGCCGAGACCTGGAACAGCAGCTTGCGCCCGTACAGGTCGCCGAACTTGCCGGCCAGCACGGTGGCCACCGTCTCGGCCAGCAGATAGGCCGTCACCACCCAGGACATGTGCGCGGCCCCGCCGAGGTCCGCGACGATCGTGGGCAGCGCGGTGCCGACGATGGTCTGGTCCAGGGCGGCCAGCAGGATGCCGAGCACGATGGTGCCGAAGACGACGTTCCGCTGCCGTACGTCGAGCACCGGCGGGGCGGAGGGCTGGGTCTCGCTGGCGACAGTCATGCCGCCAGCCTCCGGCGGGTACGGGCCGGTCGCGATCCGGTTCGGCCGTACGGGTGAGGGGAGGCCCGTGCCCGGGCCCGGGTGGCGGCGCGGTGCGGGCCGGGCGACGATGGGCCGAGCCGGATCCCCCCGGACACCGGGAAGGGGCTCCCAATGATCGCCCAGTCCTCCCGCAACGCCGTGAACCCCGGGCCGCCCGGCTCCTCCGCCGCCGGCGGGCGGGCCGAGGCACGGCGCTGGCGGGCGCTCATGGTCTGCCTGGTCGCCGGGTTCATGACCCTGCTGGACGTCAGCATCGTGAACGTCGCCCTGCCGACCGTGCGGGCCGGGCTGCACATGTCCGACAGCGGCCTGCAGTGGGTGCTCAGCGGCTACGCGCTCGCCTTCGGCCTGGTGCTCGTCCCGGCCGGGCGGCTCGGCGACGCCCGTAGCCGGCGGGCCGTCTTCCTGGCCGGGCTCGCCCTGTTCACCGCGGCCAGTGCCCTGGCCGGGGCGGCGCAGAACCAGGAGTGGCTGGTGCTGGCCAGGCTGTTCCAGGGCGCGGCCGGCGGTGTGCTGGTGCCGCAGGTGTCCGGCTTCATCCAGATCCTGTTCCAGGGCGCCGACCGTGGCCGGGCCTTCGGTGCGCTCGGCGCGACCATCGGGCTGTCCACCGCCGTCGGACCGCTGCTCGGCGGCCTGCTGATCCACCTGTTCGGCCCGCAGGACGGCTGGCGCTGGGTGTTCCTGGTCAACCTGCCGATCGGCGCCGCCGCGCTGCCGATCGGCTACCGGCTGCTCCCGGCGCCCCGCCCGACCGCCGGCCGGGTCGGGCACCGCGACTTCGACCCGGTCGGCGTGCTGCTGCTCGGCGTCGGGACGGTCGCGCTGCTGCTGCCCTTCGTCCAGGCGCAGCAGTGGCACGGTGCGGTGCGCTGGCTGCTGCTGCCGCTGGCGGCGGTGCTGCTGGCCGCCTTCGTCGGCTGGGAGCGGCACTACGCGCGGCGGCGCGAACCCTTGGTGAGCATGGCGCTGTTCGCGGTGCGCCCGTACGCGGCGGGGGTGCTGCTGTCGCTGGTGTACTTCGCCGGGTTCACCGCGATCTTCTTCATCTTCACGCTCTACCTCCAGGTGGGCCTGCACTACTCGGCGCTGACGGCGGGCCTGGCGGTCACCCCCTTCGCGGTCGGATCGGGGGTGGCGGCGGCCGTCGGCGGCCGACTGGTGACCCGGCTCGGGCGGCGGCTGGTGGTGGCGGGGCTGCTGCTGGTGCTGCTCGGCCTGCTGGCCTCGGCCCTGGCGGTGCAGCTGTGGTCGGGCCCCTCGGTGGGCTGGGCGATGCTCGGCCCGCTGCTGCTCGCCGGGGTGGGCAGCGGCCTGGTGATCTCTCCGAACCAGACCCTCACCCTCCAGTACGTCCCGCTCGCCCGCGCGGGCAGCGCGGGTGGTGTGCTGCAGACCGCCCAGCGGGTCGGCTCGGCGGTCGGCATCGGGGTGGTCGGCTCGGTCTTCTTCGCCCACGCCGGCGGCCGCCACCCGGACTGGGCGCTGGCCTTCCAACTGGGCGTCGCGGTGGCGGGGGGCCTGATCCTGATGGCGCTGCTGGTGGCGCTGGCGGACGAGGTGGCGGGCCGGCGGGCGTAGGGCCTGTCCTCGAACTCCCGCCAGCGAGGCGGTCCCGGCTGTCGTGACGGCGAGGGTTCGACCGGTCCGCGACCGCGCGGTCAGTGGTCCCGGCGCTGGATCACCACCGTCGCGATGACCACCGAGGCGAGCGACCACACCGCGTAGGTGGTCCAGGAGCCCGCGACCGTGGCCGGGTACTCGGTGGGCCGCAGGCCCGCCAGCGTGGTGCGGGCCAGGCGCTGCCAGGCGGGGAGGGGCAGGGCGTGCAGCACGTCGGCGGTCCAGCGGTAGCGCTCGGTCACGAAGGACGGCAGGAAGAACAGCACCACCACGGTGCCCACCACCGCGCCCGCGCTGTGCCGGATCAGGGTGCCGAGGCAGAGCCCGACCAGCGCGCACACCGGGGCGAACAGCGCGGCCGCCGAAACGTACCGCAGGGCCGTCGGGTCGGTGATGGACTGCCCGATGCCCCGGTCGGCCAGGATCGCCTGGGTGAGGCCGAAGGAGACGCCCGCGCTGACCACTCCGAAGCCGAGCATCACCGCGGTCAGCACGCCCGCCTTCGCGAGCAGCACCGCCCGGCGGTCGGGCACGGCGGCCAGCGTGGTGCGGATCAGCCCGGTCGCGTACTCGCCCGCGATGACGGTCGCGCCGAGGCCGCCCGCGATCAGCATCAGGATGTCGGCGGAGCCGCTGTGGAAGGAGTCGTTCAGTGCGACCTGGGCCATCACCGCCGGGTCGCCGTCGCCGGGCGTGAAGTGGTCGTGGGTGTACTGGGCGGCCTTGAGGTTGGCGGCGACGATGACGAGCGTGCCGAGGCCGAGCACCCAGGGGATCGAGCGCAGGGACCGGAACTTGAGCCACTCGGCGCCGAGCAGGTCGCCGAAACGCGGGCGGGGGAGGGGAGTTGCGGTGCTCAACGGGGCTCTCCGGCGAGGTACTCGACGCTGTCGGCGGTCAGTTCCATGAAGGCCTCCTCCAGGGAGGCGCCGCGGGCGGTCAGGGCGTACAACAACAGGCGCTGTTCCAGGGCGAGTTCGCCGATCCGTTCGGTGTCCAGCCCGGTCACGTCCAGGGTGCCGTCCGGGCCGGGCCGCACGGTGGCGCCGGCGGCGCGCAGTACCGCGGCCAGTCGGTCGGGTTCGGCGGCCCGGACGGTGACTCCGGCCCGGCCCGCGCGGGCGGCGAACTCGGTGAGGCTCTCGTCGGCGATCAGCCGGCCGCGTCCGATCACCACCAGGTGGTCGGCGGTGTGCTCCATCTCGGCCATCATGTGGCTGGAGACGAACACCGTGCGCCCCTCCGCCGCGAGCCGGCGGAACAGCCGCCGCACCCAGAGCACGCCCTCCGGGTCGAGCCCGTTCAGCGGTTCGTCGAAGAGCAGCACGGGCGGGTCGCCGAGCAGCGCGCCGGCGATGCCGAGGCGCTGCTTCATGCCCAGCGAGTAGCCGCCGATCCGCCGCCCGGCGGCATCGGAGAGCCCGACCTCGGCCAGCACCTCGTCCACCCGCCCGCGCGGGATCGCGTTGCTGCGGGCCAGTGCCCGCAGCTGGGCCGCGCCGGTGCGCCCGCCGTGCACGTCGCCCGCGTCCAGCAATGCGCCGACCTCGCGCAGGCCGCGCGGCAGGCCGCGGAACGCCCGGCCGCCGACGGTGGCGGTGCCGGAGGTGGGGTCGTTGAGGCCGAGGATCAGCCGCAAGGTGGTGGACTTGCCCGCGCCGTTGGGGCCGAGGAAGCCGGTGACCCGGCCGGGGCGGACAGTGAAGGTGAGGCGGTCGACGGCGGTCCGACGGCCGTAGCGCTTCGTCAGTTCGGAGACTTCGATCATGGGCACCACGGTGCCGGGGGAGGCCCTGCCGCCACATCGGACCGGTGTCGACACCGCAGGTCACCCCCGGCCGTACAACCACGGTTGGATGACGGCGCCGGCCCGCCTGGCTACGATCTCGATCATGCCCGCGACGCCAACGCCCCCGCTGTTCCGGCGCGTCCCGCCCGAGGCCTGGGTCGCCCTCGCCTGGTGCGTGGCCGCCGGTTACCCCGCGGTGCTGCTCCGCGACACCGGGCGGCTGCACCACGGTGCCGCCGCGCACGGCGGCCTGCCGTTCACCCTGGCCGACACGGCGGTGGCCTTCCTCGGCGCGGCCCTGGTACGTCGGATGCCGGTGCTCTCGGTGACCCTGCTGCTGATCGCCACCTGGACCGAGACCGACGGCTGGGCCGCCAAGACCCAGGTGCCGCCAGCGGCGCTGCTCGCCGTGGACGTCGCGCTGTTCCTGATCACCGCCACCCGCCCGCGCCGCAGCTCCCGTGCCGCCTTCGCCCTGGCGGCGGTCTTCCTGGTGCTGCACATCGGCCTGGTGCGCGGCAACACCGTCGGCATCTTCACCGGCACCCACATCGGCTCGGCCGACGGCGCCGCGCTGCTCGCCCTGGTCGCCTGGCTGGCCGGGCGCTCGCTCCGGCAGAACCGGGAGCACGCCGAGGCGCTGAGCAGCCGGGCCGCCACCGAGGCGGTCACCGCCGAACGGCTGCGGATCGCCCGGGAGATGCACGACACCGTCGCGCACAGCATCGGCATCGTCGCCCTGCAGGCGGGCGCCGCCCGCCGGGTGATCGACCGCCGGCCGGAGCGGGCCAAGCAGGCCCTCGGTGAGATCGAGGCCGCCGGGCGGGAGACCCTGGCCGCGCTGCGCCGCATGGTGGTCGCGCTGCGCCAGGCCGACGGCGAGGCGTCGGACACCGTCCCGCAGGGCCTGGCCGACCTCGACCGGCTGGCCGAGACCACCACCGCGGCGGGCGTGCGGGTCACGGTGCGGCGCGCGGGTGAACAGGGGCCGCTGCCGCCGGAGATCGACCTCTCGGCGTTCCGGATCATCCAGGAGTCGGTCACCAATGTCGTCCGGCACGCGGAGGTCCGCGACTGCCTGGTGACCGTGGACCGCAGCAGGGAGGGCGAGTTGGCCGTCGAGATCACCGACTGCGGCCGGGGCCACGGCACCGCACCCGGCAGCGGCTTCGGCCTGGCCGGGCTGCGTGAGCGGGTCGCCCTGCTGCACGGCGAGTTCGAGGCCGGGCCGCGCCCGGACGGCGGCTTCCGGGTCGCCGCCCGGCTGCCGATCCCCGAGATGGAGACCGCATGATCCGCGTGGTGCTGGCCGACGATCAGCCGCTGGTACGGGCCGCCCTGGAGATGGTGATCACCGAGACGGTGGACGTCGAGGTGGTCGGCGAGGCCGGCGACGGCGCCGAGGCCGTCCGGCTGGCCGCCGAACTGCGGCCGGACGTCGTGGTGATGGACATCCGGATGCCCGGCACGGACGGCATCGAGGCCACCCGGCAGGTGACCGCCGCCGGCGGGCCGACCAGGGTGGTGGTGCTCACCACCTTCGACGAGGACGAGCACGTGTACGCGGCGCTGAGCGCCGGGGCGTCCGGCTTCCTGGTCAAGGACATGGCGCTGGACGACATCCTCGCCGCCGTCCGGGTGGTCGCCGCCGGGGACGCGCTGATCGCGCCGAGCGTCACCCGGCGACTGATCGGGGCGTTCGCGGGCCGGCAGCCGACACCGGTCCCGGCACCGGCGTCCCACCGGTTGGACGTGATCACCGACCGGGAGCGGGAGATCCTCACCCTGGTCGGCCGGGGTCTGTCCAACACCGAGATCGCCGCCGAGCTGGTGCTCAGCATCGCCACCGTGAAGACCTACATGACCCGGCTGCTGGCCAAGTTGGACGCCCGCGACCGGGTGCAGCTGGTCATCCTGGCGTACGAGGCGGGCCTGGTCTCCGTGCCCGGCTGACCAGGCCCACCTTCGTCAGTGCTTGATCGCCACGCCCGCGTACATCGCGATGTCCTGGTCGCGGACCACCGGGGCGTCGGCGTCCGGCCGCCAGTGGTGGACCAGGGTGACGCCCGGGTCGAGCAGCTCGTAGCCGTCGAAGAAGGCCTCCGTCTCGGCCTTGTCGCGGATCTGCAGCGGGATGCCGCGCGCGTTGTACTCCCGGCCGACGCCACCCACCCCGACCGGGTCGGTGTCGCCGGTGAACACCGTCAGGGCGAGGAAGCTGCCGGGCGCCAGCGCGTCCATGAAGCGGCGCACGATGCCCTGCGGGTCGTCCTCGTCCAGCACGAAGTGCACGATGGCGATCAGCGACAGCGCCACCGGCTGCGAGAGGTCGAGCACCTCGCGCAGCCGGGGGTTGTCGATGATCGACTCCGGGTCGCGGAAGTCGGCGTCCACGTAACAGGTGCGGCCCTCGGGCGTGCTGGACATCAGGGCCCGCGCGTGGCTCAGCACGATGGGGTCGTTGTCCACGTACGCGACCCGGGTCCCGGGGGCGATCGCCTGGGCGATCTCGTGCACATTGGGCGAGGTGGGGATGCCGGTGCCGATGTCCAGGAACTGCCGCACCCCGTACTGCTCGGTGAGGTGACGCACCGAGCGCTGCATGAAGTCGCGGGTGGTGCGCATCGAGACCGGCAGCGACGGCCAGGCCCGCACCGAGGCGTGCGCGGCGACCCGGTCCGCCTCGAAGTTGGTCTTGCCGCCGATGAGGTAGTCGTACACCCGCGCGGAGTGCGGTACGTCCATCCGCAGGTCCACCGAGGGGTAGTCCTGCCGTGGTTCCTGCTGCGGTCCCTGCTGAGATTCCTGCTGGGCCCGGACCTCGTTCGCCATGCTCGCCCTCCCGTTGCCGCTGGGCATCCGTCACCGGCCGCCACCGCGGCGGTCCTCGGTGCGCATGGTAACGGTCGACCGGTAGGACGAGATGACGAACACTCAGGCCTGGGCCTCCGGACTCCGCGCCTCGATCCCGACCGCCTGACGGGGGAGCGCCCCGGACCCGGCCCGCCCGCCGTGCCCCGCCGCCAGCTCCACCGCCGCGCCGATCCAGGCCGCACCGAAGGCCCAGGTCGCCACCCACTCGCACAGGTACATCGGCCGCACCGACCAGTCCGCCCCGAACCCGGACAGCCCGCAGACGGCCGCGGCCGGCAGCGCGACCAGGATCAGCACCCCCGCCGCCAGGTAGGCCGCGCCGACCCGGGCCGGCTGCGCCGAGCGCGGATTGCGGAAGGAGTAGAGGCAGAACAGCGCCAGCATCACGAACAGCAGCGCGGCGAAGACCAGATGGAACACCCCGACCACCCGCTGCACCTCCGTCGGGTCCCCCGGCGCCGTCGGGCACAGCGCGACCCCGAGGGCGAACACCCCGGCCGCCGTGCTCCACCGGTCGTCCCGCCGGTCGAAGCGGTAGCAGATCAGGAACACCCCGAGCGCGCACAGCGCCCCGACGAGGACGTTCCGCGTCCCGGTGTAGTACGCGGCGCTCATCGAGGCCGGCCAGAAGCCGTTCGTGCCGCGCCCCATGACCTCGTCCGCCAGCCAGTTGCCGACCGGCAGCGCCGGCGGCAGCAGGACGCCGATCGCCCCGACGCCGAAGCGCAGGAAGCTGACCGTCCGTTCGTCCTGGACGCTCTGCTGCTGTGGTGAGTCGGGAGTTCTCTCGCTGCGCACGTCGTCACTCATGGACGCCTCCTCGCCTACCGTACGGGCAGCCGTGGCCCGCGGATCGTCCGGCCGCTGGGGAATCACGTAGGGCGGTGTCGACGGGCGCCGCCGCACGGAAGCGGCCGTCAACTGGTGTACCCGCAACGGAGATCGACCCACCACCGATTCGGGTGGTTTACCGGGCGGCGGGGCCCGTTAGCATTCCCCGATGACCAGCATCGACGCGATCTCCCCGTTCGATCCGGACCCCACCGCCACCCTGTGGCAGCACGACGCCGACGAACTCGCCCGCTACGTCGCCGATCCGGCGAACGAGTGGTTCCGCCGTCAGGCCTGCGCCTTGGCCCTGGCGGGGCGGGTGCCCGAGGAGCACGTGCCCGCGCTGATCGCCCGGATCCAGGACGTCGAGGAGGACGCCGAGGTGCGGGTCCCCCTGCTCGAAGCGCTGGGCGACCGCGCCGAACTCCTGCCGTGGCTACGGCAGCCGGAGCGGAAGGAGGAGGACGACGACTTCGGTCTGCACGAGGCCTTCCTCAAGGCGCGCGGCCGGCTCGGCGACCGCACCGCGACGGGCGACCTCGCCGTCCGGGCCGCCGAGCCGCGGGACGTCCAGCGCGGTGCGGGCGAGGCCGGACTGAACGCGCTGGCCGACCGGTGCGGCCTCCCGGCGGTCCTGGAGGACCTCGGTGAGGCCCGGCCTGAGGACCGGTTGGCCCGCGACCTGCTACGCCACCGGGCCGGCCAGGACATCACGGCCTCCCTCGCCGACCCGGACCGCATGGTCGCCCACCACGCCTACCTGCTGGCCACCGACCCGGCCCGGCTGCGCGCCTACCTCGCCGGGCGGCCGCCGGTCGAGGCGGCCCTGTGGGCGGTCTGCGCCCTGCACCGGCTCACCGGCGACGCCGAGGAGACGGCGGACCGGTACGCCCGCCTCGGCCGTCCCCGGGTCGACGTCCCCGGCCTGCCCGAGCAGATGCGCCGGGCGATCGTGCACGAGTACGCGGCGGCGAGCGAGCGCGGCACCGACCCGCGCTGGCGGCTTGAGGCGATCTGTGGCGAGCCGCCCGCCCCGGTCGACGTAGAGGGTCAACTACGCCGATCCATCGAGGCGTTGGGCGGCGCGGGGATCGCCTTCGAGGCCCCGGTCGACGCGTTCGAGCACCATGGGATCGGCAGTGGCACGTACCACGCGATCCGGCTCGGCGAGGGCGGCACCGTCCGCGTCAGCACCCTCGGCCCGTTCGTCGGCACCCTCGGCGAGTGGGACCGCACCCTGGACGACGACTCGCCGGCCCGTACCGCCCTGGAGCGGGCCGGCTTCCACTGGGTGGAGCGCGCCACCGCGAACCTCATCGTCACCGATCTGTGCGTCTACTGGTTCGGTAGGCGACTTCCGCTGAACGTGGACACCCTGCTGTACTTCTGGCAGGACTGACCGGCCCTCACAGCGCCGCCTCGGCGCCGGGGTCGAGCGCGAACTCGGCGTCGTCCGCGTCGTAGTCGTACAGCTCGCCGTAGCGGCCCCAGTCGATCGCGGTCTCCAGCTGGCGGCGGGCGTCCTCGGTGTCGAAGCCGGCCCGCAGCAGGTCCAGGAAGAGGTCCTCGCGCAGCTTGTGGTTCTCGGTGGCGGCCAGGGACTGGACGATGGCGCGCACCAGCGGCGCGCGGCGGGCGGCGTTGCGGGCGAAGAGCTGCTTGCTCGCGAGGATGTCGGCGTCGGCGAACTCGCGGCCGGCCGGGGTGATGGCGAAGCGGCCGTCGGTGGTGCGGGCGAGGTCCGCAGGAAGCCGAGGCTGGGCACCGACTGGAGGACGTCCAGGACCGGCAGCAGCACCTTCTCCGTCCGTCGCAGCCGGGCCGCGGCGGTGGCGTAGGCGAAGGTGAAGATCACCGAGGCGACCAGCGCGACGAACATCCGCAGCAGTGAACGCACCGCGTAGAACGGCAGGTTGGACGGATCGGTGGACACGGTGGCGGGCGCGTTCAGCGAGGGGCCGACCGCACCGGCCCGACCGCGCACCAGCCTGATCGCCGACGGACGGGCCCGCCACCGGAGGCGGTCCTGCGGGGGCCTCCGGTGGCGGGGTCCGGGCGGGTCAAGGCGGGGCCGACCGGCCGCGCCGTCAGCGGGTGGGGCTGCCGGTGCGGGCGATCAGCGTGTTCAACAGGGCGGCCCCGCGCTCGGCGTCGTCGACGCTGATCGCGAAGTCCCTCCCGCGCTTGGTGCGGACGACCAGGCACTCGCCCCGGCGCAGGAACACGGTGGTGCCCCGGCGGTTGGCGCGGTAGCCCCAGCCGCCGGCCCCGCGGGCGGTGAGCCGCTCGACCCGGGCCGAGACGAGTTCGGCGGGGGAGAGCTTCCGGGCGGGCCAGCCGAACGGGCCGAAGCCGACGTGCAGTCCCTCGTCGGTCACCCGGACCCGCACCGAGGAGCAGAGCAGGAGGACGACCGAGGAGAGGGCGAGGATGACGACGGTCACCCAGTCGGGCTCCGCCAGCCCGCCCACGGCGACCAGTACGGCCGTCAGCGGGATCAGCGCCGTGACGGCGGCGAGCAGCTGCAGCCACGGGTTGGCGGCCTGGGAGAGCCAGGCCGTCCGCTCGCCGGCCCTCAGTTCCAGCAGCGGCGTGCCGGGCCGGGCCGGGGCGGTGGCGCCCGGGCGGGTGGCCAGCCAGGACAGCACACCGGCCAGGCCCGCCGCCACGACGATCACGACCACCTCGATGCCCATCGGCGCGGCGTCCTGCCAGCGGGCACGGTCCAGGTTGGCGCGCACGATGGAGGTCTGCGCGCCCGTCAGCAGCACCCCGGTGAAGGCCAGCACCGGCCCGGCCCAGTGGCGGGCCGGGTCGGGCCGGAACCGGACGGCGACGGCGACCCCGAGCGCCACCAGGAGCCAGACGCCGGCCGGGAAGAGTGCCGCCGCCGTCACCGACATCGAGCCGTCCGGGTCGCGCCCGTTCCAGTGGGTCGCCACCTGCGCCGGCAGCCGGTCGCGTGCGGCCAGCGGCAGCACGGTCAGCAGCGCCAGCACGCCGAGCGTCCAGGCCACCGCCCCCAAGAGCGCCCCCCGGCGTACCGGCCGGCTCGAGACGGGCTCTCCCACGGGCTCTTCGTCCCTCACGACATCCCCCTGATCAGATCCACGAGATCGTTCCTGCTGTAGCCGGCCCGGGCCGCGTCCGCGATCAACTGCCGTACGCGGTCCACCAGTTCGGCGCGCGTTCCGGCGTCCGCGGCGACCGTGATGCCACGGCCCCGGCGGAACTCCAGCACCCCCTCGTCGCGCAGGGCGCGCAGCCCGCGCAGCACGGTGTTGGTGTTGACGCCGAGGGCCCGGGAGAGCTCCCGGGCGGGCGGCAGTTTGTCGCCGGGGGCACACTCACCCTCCGCGACGGCGCGTCGGATCGCGCCCGCCACCTGCTCGTGCAGCAGGCGGGCGTCGCCAAGGTCCAGCTTCAGCAACATGGTGCTACTGACGATAGCACCATCAAGATCTGGTGCGTATCGACGATCCACGGCCGACCATGGGACCTGGAGGCGGAGCGGTGAGCGGACGGCTGCGGGTGTTCCTGGGGGCGGCGCCGGGGGTCGGGAAGACGTACGCCATGCTCGCCGAGGGGCGACGGCTGCGCGACGACGAGGGCCTGGACGTCGTGGTCGGCCTGGTCGAGACGTACGGCCGCCGGGGAACCGAACAGCAGCTCGGCGACCTGCCGGTGCTGCCCCGCCGGACCGTCCACTACCGGGGCGCCCGGTTCACCGAACTCGACACGGCTGCCCTGCTCGCCCGCCGCCCCGCACTCGCCCTGGTCGACGAACTGGCCCACAGCAACGCCCCCGGCACCGGCAACCCCAAGCGCTGGCAGGACGTCCGCCAGCTCCTCGACGCCGGCATCGACGTCGCCACCACCGTCAACATCCAGCACCTGGAGAGCCTCAACGACGTCGTCGAGCAGATCACCGGCGTCGCCCAGCGCGAACGGATCCCCGACCAGGTGGTCCGCGCCGCCGACCGGATCGAACTGGTCGACCTCAGCCCCGAGGCCCTGCGCACCCGGATGGCCCAGGGCGGGATCTACCCGCCCGACCGGGTCGACATCGCCCTCGACCACTACTTCCGGGCCGGCAACCTCGGCGCCCTGCGCGAACTCGCCCTGCTCTGGCTGGCCGACCGGGTCGAGGAGGAACTCGCCGACTACCGCGCCCGGCACGGCATCCGCGCCCCCTGGGAGACCAAGGAGCGCATCGTCGTCGCCCTCAACGGCGCACCGCAGGGCGAGCACCTGATCCGCCGCGGCGCCCGCACCGCCACCCGGGTCCACGGCGACCTGATCGGCGTCCACATCCGCCCCGACGACGGCACCACCACCCACGAGCCGCCCGGCCTGGCCGCACAGCGCGCCCTGCTGCACGAACTCCACGGCAGCTACGTCGAGGTCAACGCCGGGGACGTCGCCCGCGCCCTGGTGGACTTCGCCCACGCCGAGAGCGCCACCCAGATCCTGCTCGGCCCCACCAGCCGCAGCCGGCCGCGCGAACTGCTCTCCGGCTCCGTCATCAACCGGGTGATCCGCCTGGCCGGCCCGATCGACGTCCGGGTGCTGCCCCCGCCCGAACCCGGCCTGCTGGCCGTCCCACCCGCCCCCAGGCGCCGCCGCCCGGCCGCCGTACCGCTGCCCCGGCGCCGACTCGCCTGGCTGCTCGGCCCGGCCACCGCCGTCGTCCTCGCCTGGGCGCTCTCCCCGCTGCGCGGCTCGCTCGCGCTCGGCGGCGTGCTGCTCTGCCTGCTGCTCGCCGTCGCCGCCACCGCCCGGCTCGGCGGCCTGCTGCCCGCCGCCGGCACCACCGTCGCCGGGGCGCTCGCCGCCGACTGGTTCTTCACCACGCCCTGGCACAGCCTCACCGTCCAACGCGGCGCCGACCTCGCCGTGCTCCTGCTCTTCCTCGCCGTCGCCGGGATCATCGCCCACCTGATCGACGGCCTCGCCCGCCGCTCCCAACAGGCCGACCGGGCCCGCGCCGAGGCCGCCGTCCTCGCCCATCTGGCGGGCGAGACCGTCGAATCCGGCGCCCGGGCGCTGCCCGACCTGGTCGCCGAACTGCGCCAGGTCTTCGGCCTGGACGGCGCCGTCGTGCTGGTCCGCACCGGGCAGCTCTGGCAGCCCGCCGCCGCCTCCGGCGCCGGCTACCCGCTGCGCCCCGACGAGGCCTCACTCGCCGTCGAGCTCGGCCCCGACACCGTCCTCGCGCTGCGCGGACCGGCACTCAGCGAGGAGGACACCCGGCTGCTGGGCCCGTACGTCACCCAGCTGCGGCTGGCCCGCGACCGCGAGCGGCTCGCCGCCCAGGCCGCCGCGGCCGAGACCCTCGCCCACACCGACGCCCTGCACACCGCGCTGCTGGAGGCGGTCGGCCAGGACCTGCGCGCCCCGCTGGCCGCGCTGCGCCGGGACGCCGGCGAACTGCCGGCCCCGCAGCGGCGGCGGATCGACTCCGAGGTACGGCGGATGGAGCGGCTGGTCGCCAACCTGCTGGACCTCAGCCGGCTGCGGGCCGGGGAGATCCCGGTGGTACTGCGGCCCGTCGCGCTGCGCCCGGTGGTGGCGGCCGCGCTCTCCGGCGCGGGCTCGCACGGGAACGGCGAGGTCCGGCTCGCCCTGGGCGACGGGCTGCCGCCGGTGCTCGCCGACCCGGGCCTGCTGGAGCGCGCCGTCGCCGACGTGCTGGCGGCGGCCGGGCGCCCGGCCGCGGTGGAGGCGGGCACCGTGGCGGGCCGCGTCCACCTGCGGGTGAGCGCCCCGGGCGGGGCCGAGCCGGTCGGGCTGACCGTCGCCCGGGGGTTCGTGGAGGCGATGAACGGCGAGCTCACCGTCGAACCGGCCGCCGGCGGCGGGACGGCCTACCTGCTCGACCTGCCGTGCGCGCCCTAGCCGTATCGGCCACGAGTGCTGCCGGGCGCCCAGTTCGGCGCCGTCGCGCAGCCGGGCGGTGGCGGCAAGGAGCGTGCGCACGTCGTGGCTCGAGTCGCACACCTGGGGCACGCCGCGCTCCACCCCCGCGCCGCCTCACACGTTCGATATCGAACAGTCCATGGGGCATGCCGGTCCGCCCGGGCGCTTCCAGGCGCCCGTCCGGAGGCGGTCCTCGCCCGCCGGGTAGGCCGAACGGATGAGGGCGGGCCGGGCCTCCGTCCGCGTATGGAGTGCGTTGGGAACGGCGTCCGGGCCGTCAGGGAGCCGTCAAGAACGGCTGGTCGGCGTCCGGACGGCGGTTGGGTGGAGAGCGACGGACGACGCGACCAGACGAGGACGGATCATGCACGGCAACGGTCGGCACCAGGACAGCGCGGGCCCCAGGGTGGTGGTCGGCGTCAGCGGGTCGCTCGGAAGCCTCGCGGCACTGCACCGCGGCGTCGCCGAGGCCCGCGAGCGCGGCGCCGTCCTGGTGCCGGTACTCGCCTGGGAGCCGCCGGGCGGCGAGCTCGGCTACCGCCGCTCGCCCTGCCCGCCGCTGCTGGCCGCCGTACGGGAGGCCGCCGAGCAGCGGCTGAACGAGGCGCTGGACGCGGCCTTCGGCGGGGTCGACCCGGGGGTGGCGATCCGGCCGGTGGTGATCCGCGGCGAGTCCGGGCCCGCCCTGGTGCACGTCGCCGACCGGGCCGACGACCTGCTGGTGCTCGGGCGAAGCGGCGGCCTGCTCCGCCGCCGCCTGCGGCGCTCGGTGTCCGCGTACTGCGCCAAGGAGGCCGGCTGCCCGGTGCTGACCGTCCCGGTGCCCGAGCTGCTGCACGACCTGGAGGCCCTCCACCGCCGCACCCGCTGGCACCTGCCGGTCGGCCCGGCGCCCGAACTGGTCGCGGTGAAGGGGTAGTCCGGGGTGCGGATGTACTCGGCGCGCCCCGGCGGTACCCGCTACCACCCGGTGCTGGGCCGCCTCTCGACAGGTGCCTCGGGCGCCGTCGCCCTGCTCGGCGGCGGCCTGCTCGCCCTCGGCTTGCGCGGGCTCGGCGAACTGCACTCCGGCTGGCTCGCCCTCGTCGCCTACCTGGCGCTGTGCGGCCTGGTCGGCGGCTTCGCCCGCCCGCGGGCCGCGCCACTGATCGGCCTGGCCGCCTGGTTGTGCTGCAACGCCTTCGCCGAACACCGGCACGCCGAACTCGGCTGGTCCGGGCCCTGGCCGGAAGCCTGGCACTTCGCGGTGTTCACCGCCACCGCCCTGCTGGTCTCCCTGCCCACGGCCCTGCCCCGCCGGACGGTGCGGGCGACGCCGGTGCGCCTGGACCGTCCGGTCTGAGGCGCCCCCCGAGGACGGTCCGCCGGCGCGGGCGGACCGCGCCGATCCCGGGGCTCCGGCCGGTACTCCGGAGCTCTCGGCGACCGGTGCAGAACAGGTGAGGCGCCCCCGGCGCCTCCCGGTGGAGTGGCCGCCGTTCGGACAGCGGGTCCGCCGCCCGCAGCGGCCACTCCATCGAACCGTCGGCCCTTCCGGCGGTGGGGGAGTGGAGGCGCCACCCCGAGCGCCCCGCAGGCGGGTCCGCACGGCAGGAAGGCGGCCGCGTGCCAACCGCCGTACACGAGCGAGCCGTTGCGGACCAGTGGCATCGCATCCCGGAGCGTCAGGGTGGTCACGCCCGCACCGGCCGACCCGACGAGCGCGCCCGGGAAAGGCTGCTCGCGATGGTCAGTCAGGAATCGTGCCCGGAGGGCGAGTTGGATGCCCCGGCGGGGCGGCCGGGATAAGGGCGCGCAGAATGTCCGTATGCGGATGACGAACACGCCGAACACGCCGAACACGCCTGGCGCGTGGAACACACCGATCGCGCCGGTCATGCCGAGGGCGGTGACGGTCGAGGACGCCGGGCCGATGGCCGAAGTACTGGCGCGGGCCTTCGGGGACGACCCGATGATGTGCTGGTTGTTCCCCGAGGGCGCCACCCGCCCGGCCGCGCTGGGCGGTTACTTCACCACGCTGCTCACCCGGCAGTACCTGCCGCACGGGGTGTGCGAGCGCACCGAGAACGCCGCCGCGTTCTGGGTGCCACCGGAGGCGCAGGACAAGGCCGTCCCGGACGCGGAGACGATCCGGGAGCTGACCGGGCTGCTCGGCGAGCAGGCCGAGCCGTTCCGGCGCTCCGTCGAAGCGGCCGCCGCGAACGCGCCGCAGGAGCCGTACTGGTACCTGGCGGTGCTCGGCGCCGACCCCGTCGCCCAGGGGCGGGGGCAGGGATCCGCCCTGCTGCGCGCCGGGCTGGCTCGGGCCGACGAGGCGGGGCTGCCGGTCTACCTGGAGTCCTCCAAGGAGGCGAACCTCGCCGTGTACGGGCACTTCGGCTTCGAGGTGCTGGAGGAGATCCAGCTGCCGGGGAACGGGCCGATGCTGTGGGTGATGCGACGCGCTCGGCGCGACCCGGCGGACGGGTAGCCCCGATGTCAGTCGTCGGCGGGGAGTTCGGTCGGGACGGCGATGACGTCGACCAGGGCCTCGCCGCGCAGGACGGTGAGCGGGATCGGGCGGCCGATGGCGTCGGCGAGCATCAGGCGCTGGAGGGACTGGGCGCTGCCCATGGGCTCGGCGGCAGCGGTGAGCAGCAGGTCGTCCTCGTGCAGGCCGGCCCGGGAGGCGGGGGCGCCGGGGACCACCTCGACGATCCGCAGCCCGGCGTCCTGCCCGGTGCGGTGGCGCAGGGCGGGCGGCAGCGGGGTCGGGACCCCGGCCAGGCCCAGGTAGGCGCGGCGGATCCGGCCCTCGGTGAGCAGGGCGGCGATGATCTGGCGGCTGGTGGCGTTGATCGGGACGGCCAGGCCCAGTCCGTTCCCGGCCACGGCCGTGGTGATGCCGACCACCTCGCCGTTCGCGGTGGTGAGCGCGCCGCCGGAGTTGCCGGGGTTGAGCGCGGCGTCAGTCTGGATCACGTCGTCGATGACCCGTACCGCGCTGCCGGAGCGTGCGGGAAGGGATCGGCCGAGCGCGCTGACCACGCCCGCCGTGACCGTCCCGGCCAGGCCGAGCGGGTTGCCCACGGCCACCACCAGCTGCCCGACCCGCAGGGTGGTGGCCTCGCCGAGCGTCACCGGCGAGGGCGTCGGGCCGTCGGCGCGCAGCACCGCCAGGTCGGAGAGCGGGTCGGCGCCGATGGTGTGGAAGGGCGAGCTGGTGCCGTCGGCGAAGGCCAGCGTCCCGGCGTCGGCGTGGCCGACCACATGGGCGTTGGTGAGCAGGAAGCCGTCCGCGGTGAAGACCACGGCCGAGCCCAGCGCGGTGCTGAACCAGCCGCCCCGGCCGCGCCGGGGCACCTGGAGGGCCGCGACGCGCGGCGTCACGGCGGCGGCCACGGACGTGACGATCCGCGAGTAGGCGTCCATCGGCGCCTCAGCCTCGGGGACACGGCCCGGTCCGGGAAGCGTGTCGGCCACGCTGCTCACCCCTCTCGCGGGCGCAGGGTCGGGTTTCCGCAGGTCTGCGGGCCCGCGGGCACGCAGGTTTCTGCAGGTGGCAACAACGGCACCGCGTGCCGGCTTCCACCTCCGTCCTGACGAGTTCTTGACGGTACTTGACCTCGGGAAAACTGCAAAGGGCAAGCAAAACGAGCGTAGAGTTCGAGCAAAGCCGCATCTGTGGGAGGGGCTCATGGACACCATGCTGGAGCCGGACCGGCGCACGCTCGGAGACCCGGGCGGCGGGCGGCTCGGGACGGAACACCTCCTGATCGACGTCGCCGGGTCGCCGGGCCCCGCCGGGGCGGCGCTCACCGCCGTCGGGGCGACGGCGGACCTCCTGCACTCCCTGCGCCGCGACCGCGACGGCCGGTGGGGCGCGGACGACGGGACCGGCGACGGGGTGCCCGCCCGGGAGGTGCTCGGCCCCGCCGGGGACGACGCCCTGGTGCTGACCGGCGCCGCCGCCCGGGCGCTCACCGAGGCGACGGAACGCGCCCGCCGGGACGGCGGGCGGAGCTTCACCGCCGAGCACCTGCTGCGCGCCCTGCTCGCGGACGACCGCACTCGTGCCGCCGAACTGCTGCACGCGGTGGGCGTCCCGCCGCAGGCCGTACTCGACCGCCTGGACGGTGCCACGGGCCTGGACGACACCGAGGTTCCGGGCCGCACCGCGGTCCTGGGCGGCGCCGCGCCACAGGCCGTACCGGACCGTCCCGAGACGGCCGCGCCGCAGGCCGGGGGCGAGCGCCCGGACCCCCTCGACCCGCTGCTGCACCCCACCCGGGAGGCGCTGCTCACCCGCCGTAGCCACCGACTCCCGCGCTGGAAGCGGCTGTTGCAGCCGGGGGCGGCGGGGCGCGGAGCCTGGATCCGGTTGGAGGCGGACGCCCAGGCCCTGCGCTTCGGCCGCCGTACGCCCGGCACCGAGCACGTCCTGCTCGCGCTGCTGGCCGTCCATGAAGTGACCCGCCGTGAGCCCCGGGCGGACGTGGACCGCGCCGGCGGCGAACTGCTCGCCGGCCTCGGCCTCGACTACGCCCGCCTCCACGCCCTCCTCGACGCCGGCGGGGTGTCGCTGCCCGCCGACCCGCGCTCCGTCGAGACTTACCTGGCCGACGTCGCGGCCCTGGGCACCGAACACGTGGCCCGGGCCCTGCTGGCGGAGGACACCCGCGCCCGGCGCCTGGTCGAGGCATCAGGGCCGACGCCCTGGGACGGCGTCCCCGGTGGGACGGGCCGCTAGACCTCGCCGAGCGGGACGCCCGGGTCGGCCAGCCGGTCGGCGTCCACCACCTGCCCCGAGCGGACCAGTTCGCGGATCGGGTCGGTGACGTCCCAGACGTTGACGTTCATCCCCGCGAGCGCCCGGCCGCCGGACAGCCAGAACGCGATGAACTCGCGGGTGGCCGGGTCCCCGCGGAACACCACCCGGTCGTAGCCGCCCGGCTCGACGTAGCCGACGTACTCCATTCCCAGGTCGTACTGGTCCGTCACGTCCATCGTGACCTTGCCGCCGACGATCTCGCGGTCCAGCCAGGCGCGGATCGAGGCATGGTCGGCGAATTCGCGGCTCGTGTCGTTGACCACCGCGTCGTCGGCGAAAGCCGTCATGATGGCGTCCACATCGAAGGCGCTGACCGCCTCGATATAGGCGGCGACAACATCGGGCAGGGCTGCGGCCTGGGCGTTGGTGTTCATGGGGAGTCTCCTCGTATGGCCTCGGCGCGGTGCGGCGCCTACTGCCGCCCCTGAGCCCTACCCTCACGGGAGGGTCAACCAGGGATCGGCCGCTGGACCTTTCGGTCAGTTGGGCGCGCTCGACGGCGGTGGGGGTGGTGTTGTTGTCGACGAACTCGCCGGTGGTGGTGACGAGTTCCTCACGGAGGCCGGCCACCTCCACGGTAGGGACGAGCGGCCCCGCGTACTGCCCCGATCAGGGTTCTCCCAGCTCAGCCCTTCCCCCAGAAGGGCCGCACCCTTCTCAGAACGGGCCGTGGAGGCTGCCCAGTCTGTCGGTCAGGCGCAGGTTCTCGGAGTAGTCGACGGGGCAGGCGATCACGGAGACCGTGTCGTCGTCGAGGGCGCGGCGCAGTGCGGGCAGCAGTTGGCCGGCGGGCTCGATGGTGTAGCCGCGTGCGCCGAAGTAGGCACGTCCGCCTGCCCCGGCCACTCATCAGCCGCTGACCGAGGTGGCCGGGCGGATGTCGATGCCTCGAGCGTGCCGGGGCCGTTCGGCGGCGTCGGGGTGGCGGCGGCCGTGGGCTGCCCGCACGCTGGAGCCGGATGTGGACGTGCGCCGCCGAGCATCGTGCTGCGCAGAGGGTTCTGGGAGGATTGTGTGACCGCTTCGTCGCCTGCCACCGACGCACCGCCGGCCCGATACGACGATCTGCGCGCTCTGGTGATCAACTGCACTCTGAAGCGCTCGCCGGAGACGAGCAACACGCAGGGGCTGATCGACCGGAGCACCGCCATCCTGGACACGCAGGGAGTGCACGTCGATGTCGTACGGGCCGTGGACCACGACATCGCCACCGGGGTGTGGCCCGACATGACGGAGCACGGCTGGGAGACGGACGCCTGGCCGGACCTCTACCAGCAGGTCCTGGCGGCCGACATCCTCGTCCTGGCGGGACCCATCTGGCTCGGCGACAACAGCTCCGTGATGAAACGGGTGATCGAACGCCTCTACGCGTGCTCCAGCCTGCTCAACGACCAGGGACAGTACGCCTATTACGGCCGCGTGGGCGGCTGCCTGATCACCGGCAACGAGGACGGCGTCAAGCACTGCGCCATGAACGTCCTCTACAGCCTCCAGCACCTGGGCTACACCATCCCGCCCCAGGCCGACGCCGGATGGATCGGCGAGGCGGGCCCCGGCCCCTCGTACCTCGATCCCGGCTCGGGCGGCCCGGAGAACGACTTCACCAACCGCAACACCACCTTCATGACCTGGAACCTGCTGCACCTGGCCCGGGCGCTGAAGGACCTCGGTGGCATCCCCGCCTACGGCAACCAGCGCACCGCATGGGACGCAGGCTGCCGCCGCGACTACGAGAACCCCGAACACCGATAGGGACACCAGCGGCCGGGGCAGCCGCTTCGGCCCTGGTCGACGGGGAGGCCGGCCGGGTGGCGGGCGTCCTGCCCGACCGCACCTCGGAGACGTTCGCGCCTGTCAGGTCCGGCTGAGTGACCTGGTCACCCCGGCTACCACAGTGGTGGTGAGCAGCCAGCCGGCGGCGATCAGACCGTAGCTGAACCACTGGTACGGGCCGGTCCAGTACCAGGCGGTGCGCTGGCCGAAGCCGACGATCGGGATCAGCAGATCCAGGGTGTAGACGAACGCGTTGAACGGTGTGCCCTGTCCGGGCTGCACCGCGCGCGCCTCGCCCTGGCTGAAGACCACCGTGCCGAGCAGAGCGAGGCCGAGCAGCCAGAGCGCCGCCTGCCACGGGCGGTAGCCGTAGCCTACGGTGACATCGAGCAGCCGGCTCCAGGCTCGGCCGGACGGGCTGAGTGTCCGTCGGCGGCGACGCTGCTTCTCCAGCAGTGTCCTGCGGGCGTCGTCGTCATGGCCGATCTTCCGGTACCAGGCGGCGAGTTGCTCGTAGGGCTGCGGCGCGTAGCCGGGCAGGTCGGCCAACCAGCGTAGCCGGGCGGCGACCGGCTCGGTACTGCCGACAGGGACCTGGATGGTGGTGTAGCCGAAACCGTCCAGCCAGGTATCGGGCGGCCAGCTGTACTCGTTGTCATGGAGCACCGCCACCTGCGCCTCCCGCAGGTCGACGGAGCCCACCGGGGTGGCAGCGACCGTGAGTTGCAGCTCTCCGGCCCGCAACCGGTTGCCGTCCAGGGCCAGTTCGCCCCCCTGGAGGACGGCGGTGTCCAACGAGAGTCGGCTGCGGACCGTGGCACCGGGCAGCCGGATCGTGCCGACCGCGGTGAAGCCCTCGCTCAGCACCATGGTCGAGGCCGTCAGGTCGTCGCCGGTCAGGGCATCGCCGCCGGGGTTCTCTATCCGGGCCTGCTCCATGAACAGCCCGCCGTTGAACCGGGCACCGACCAGACGCAGGCCGCCGCGCGTGGCGAACCCCTTGCGAGCGAAGCAGCCGCCGTCCAGCAGCAGCCCGCCGGCCCACAGCGCCCAGACGCCTGACCCGCTGGTCGGTTCCGACTGCGAACCGTCCAGCAACTCGGTGGCAGTGAGCCGCACTCCGCTCAGGCGCAGCTCGCCGGTGACGTGCGCACGGGTGAGGGTGAGCCGGCCCTCGATCACCGAGTCCACGAAGAAGAGGTTGCCGTCCACCTGCAGCAGCCATCCGTCGAGTCCGGGCAGGTAGCAGCCGATCAGCCCGGTGGAACGCAGCGAGGCGCCACGCAGGACCACCGACTGCTCGAAGTGGCACTGTTCCAGGCTGAGTTCGCTCTCGACAGTGGCTCCACCAAGATCCAGTCGGCCGGTGATCCGCGCTCCCACCAGGCGCAGCGCGGGCACCGCCCCCTGCTGGTCCGGCCTGCGCAGCAGCAGCGCCGTGATCACCTCGGCCCGGACAGCGCGCTCCGCTCCCCAAGCTCCGCCGCCGACCGGGTCGTCCTGCGCAGGGTCTCCGCTGCGTAGGTCGACCACACCGCCGTACGGGAAAGCGTCCCAGACCCGCCGTTCGACCTCCGCCAGTTCCTCGTACGCCAGCATGTTGCTTCCCCCTTGCCTCGGCGACCGGGTGGCACCCTAGCGGATCTCGGTGTGTGGCTGATCCGCAGTCAGCGAAGAGGCGCGGTGTGGACCTGCGCGGGTGTCACCTGCGGAATGACATGGCCCTGGCGGGGCCGCAGCCCTATGGACGGCGCGCTCCCGACGGGGCTGCGGACCGCTCGGGGCAGGGGGCGGCGTGTCCACTGTCCCCTGGACAGGTCCGTCCGTCAGAACATCCCGCCGTCGAGCTGCAGGGTGCGGCCCGTCATGAAGGCCGCATCGTCCGAGGCGAGGAAGGCGTAGCCTGCGGCGATCTCCGTGGGCTCCGCGAGCCGGCGAAGCGCCACTGCGGTGTCGAGCCACGCGGACAGGTTCAGGACCATCGACTCCACCGCAGCCTTGTTGGCGGCGTACAGCGTGTGGCGGAAGAACGCCCTGGAGGCACTCACCGAGGAGGTGAGCACGATACGGCCGCCCTGGCGCATGTGAGGCACGGCGTGCTGGACGGCGAACAGTTGTCCGCGCGTGTTGACCGCGAGGATCCGGTCGAAGTCGGCGGGCTTGATCTTGGACCGTAAGCTCACCAACGGCCACCGGTGGCCCGTCGTGCTGCACATCTTCCGCAGCCTGGCCGACGGGACCGGCGGGCGCAGCCTCTGCCTGGCGTTCAACTCCGGCCCGAACCCAGTCCTGTCGCCCAACAACGGCGAGTGGCAGGTTTGGTCCGGGTGTTTGTCGGCTAACGGCTGCCGAGCCGGTTGATCCGGTACATGGTGCGCTGGAACAGGTCATCCGCAGTGAGGATGGGGAACCGGCGTGGGTGCTCCGTTTCGCCGGGGATCCGCAGTGGAGCCAGGACCGTCCAGGGCGCGGGGTGGCAGAACTGGACGATTGACAGCCGCCCGCCCTGCTGGTCAGGGTCCGCGACCACGCGGTGCACGGCCGCCCGGGCCAGACCGTCGGTCAGCCGTTCCAGCACCATGCCGACGTTCACCACGGCGTATCCGGCGGGCGCGTCCACCGAAAGCCAACTGCCGTCCTCTGCCTGCACCTGGAGGCCGCGGGCGGTGGCCCTGGGCAGCGCGGTGAGGAGGTCGAAGTCCTGGTGCTCGACTGCCCAGACGTGATCCTTCGACGGAGCGTCAGCCATCGGCGGGTACCAGGTCGCGCGATTGACCACCGGCCCGTCCTGGAGCAGCTCGGCGAAGTACTCGGCAGGCACGCCGAGCCCACGCCCCACCGCGCTCGCTACCTCGTGCTGGAAGGCCAGCATCCGTGCGTGAAGTTCGGTCAGAACCGCCTCGATGCCGGGGACGATGTCCTCGGGCAGCAACGGCTCCGGGTACCGGGCCGGGTACCGGACGCGCAATGGGTGGTTCTCGGGCAGCCGGACACCCCAGTGGAAGAGCTCCTTCCAGTCCGGGACCCGGCCCTTCTCGGCGGTTTCGATCAACGGGGGCGTGTAGCCGGACTGACCGTTGCTGCCCGGCACCCGGCACTCCTGCTTGACCTCCGTCGGGAGCGTGAAGAACGCCTCCAGGAGCTGGTAGGCATCGTCCAGCAGCGCCTCCGGCACGGTGTTGCGGACGAAGAAGAAGCCGTCCCGGAGCGCCGCCCGGAGTCGCCTCTCGCCGTCAGTGCTGTTGAGGTCGATCTCGTGCAGTTCCTTGAGCATGGTGGACCTTCCCGATCGACGTCGGGCCGACGGGATCGGCCGGACTGGCAGTGGGGTTCAGATGGTCACGCCGACCGGTATTCGCTCAGCATGCGCAGGAACTTTCGCGTCTGGGCGAGTGCCGTGGGGGTGAAGTCCGTGACGAGCGTCTGCTCGGACGCCCCTCGTGCGGTCGCGAGGGAGCTGCCGTCGGGGCCGTAAACGACGCTGCCGCCGTCGCAGGGGCGGTCGGCCGGGCCGCCTACGGAGTTGACGAACATGCTGTACACCGTGTTCTCCAGCGCCCGGGCGGCCAGGTAGACGTGCGCGCGGTGTTCGCGCCCGGTGGCGAAGGCGCTCGGGCACAGGTAGGCGTGTGCGCCGGTGACCGCGGCGGCCCGGGCGTGTTCGGGGAACGACATGTCGTAACAGATCGCCAGCCCCAGCTTCCAGCCGCCGATGTCCAGGGTGCGAGTGCGTGTGCCCGGCCTGAACAGGGCGGCTTCGTCGGAGTGCCAGAGGTGCTGCTTGTCGTAGGCGACGGACACGTCTCCGGCCGGCGTGACGGCCAGCAGCGAGTTGGTCAGTGACCGGTCCGGTCGGCGGACCGCGGCACCGACGACGATCGTGACGCCGCTCCGGGCGGAACTGCGGAGGGGATCGAGTCGGGGGTCCGATACCTGGCCCGCCTCGTCGGCGGAGACCTCGGCCCGCGGATCCGTGCAGAGGCCGGCCAGGTGGTAGCCCGGCAGGTGCAGCTCGGGCAGGATGGCGACCCGAGCGCCTTCGGCCGCCGCCCTGCTGACCAGCGCCGCGGCGGAGGCGCCGTTGGCAGCGACCTCCCCCGGGATGGCCCGGGCCTGCAGGGCGGCGACCCTCAGCCCTTCGGAGGGCAGCGGGTCGGGAGCCGCGCGGGTCATGCCGTCCGCCTCGGTGCCAGCCGCGCGTACCCGGGCTTGGCGCCGGCGCGCTCCACCCGGACCCGCGCGTCTGCGGACGTCGGCACGGACGCCGGCAGGGGGAGGTCGACGAGGAGATCGCCGTACTCCGCCGCGGGGTGGGTACCGAGGTCGACCTCCTGGCCGTCCTGGCCGAGCAGCGTGATCCGCCACTGGTCGGGGTCGGCCGACGGCCCGGTCGCGGCGACGCGAAGCACGTCCTCCGCCACGAACTGGGCTGCGGCAACCACGGCGGTACGCCGGATCTGCGGGCCTAGCGCGTGCATGGGCCCGTGCTTGACCAGCGGCGAGCGCTTGGTCTTCGGCACGTGAGCCGCCACTACCTCGCCGACGTACATGTGGTGGACCGGGAACTCGACGACGTTGCGCAGCCGGCACTCCAGGGCCAGCAGCCCGCCCTCCACCCAGGGCGTTCCGGTGGCTTCGGGCGCCCCGAACCGCACGAGTTCGCTGCTGCTCTTGTCGATCTCCGTCAGAGAGAAGCTTCCGGCGAAGTCGGCCAGCTCCGCCTGCTCCTCGGAGCACAGGGTCAGCCCGAACTCGTTCCCGGTCGCGAGTAGCTGCCTCGTGCCGGAAGCGGGGCTGAGCACCACGGCGACGTAGAGGGGCTCCTTGTTGACGAAGTAGGACCACTCCGCCGACATCACGTTCACGGCATCGCCGTTCCGTACGGATACCAGCCCGATCGTGCTGGTCAGGCTCTTCCAGAGCTGGCTGGGAATCTCGCGTGACATGTGTGCTCCATTTCCGGCGGATCCTGCGGCAACAGGGAACAGCGGGCGAACCAGACATGTGGACGAACATCCTCCGCATATGAAGGTTCGCCGCCGCACCGACACAGTTCCCGGGCGATTCGGTGGCCACAGCACACTATCTGAGAGATCATCACGACAGAAGTGACGTGCGTCACATTGAATTGAACCCGGTTGTCGTACCGGGCAGTGCGTGATCGACTCAGTTGAGTGCGGGATGCCGAGAGCCCGCCGCGGGGAGAGTTGGGGGGTGTTTTCCATGGAGAAGCCGGTTCGCCTTTACAGCAAGGTCAACAAGTGACATCTCTGACTGTCATTTGAGTCCGTTCTGAACGGACCGGGGGGTCGGCCGTCATTCGGCCGGCCTCCCTCAGATTCCGTGCGAGCCATTGTCTAGCGGGGGTGTTCTGTGGAAATTGCCGACCGGATCATGAGGATTCTCTATGTGGGTGGGGAAGGGCTTCTCGCCTCGGATTCCTTCGGTCGTGTCCACCTGCTCGACGATGACCTCAACGTCATCCGATCCTCTCCCCGGGTGCCGAGCGGCCGTCCCCTCTACGGGCTGGCCGTCGCGGACGGCTGGGTGATCGGCAAGGACCGCATGGGGGCGCTACTGCGCTGGTCGCTCGACACTCTGGATCTTGTAAACCGGCTGGATCCGGCCACGGTGTGCGATCCGGCCAGGCTTGTGGAGCGCGAGGAGCCGACGCCCGTCAGCTCGCGCGGGATCGGCATCTGGAACGGCCGTGTCCACGTGACGAGTGGCTACCACCAGCAGATGCTCGTGCTCGATCTCGACACCTTCGAGGTTGTCGAGATCCGCGACAACATCTGCGGGACCAGTCCGATGGAGTGGGCCTCGACGGAGCACCCAACTCGCCATGCGATATCGGACAAGAGTGGAAACCTTCGTTTCGGCAGCTTCGAGACGCTGGAATTCCCGGACCTCGTGAAACTGGACGACGGGAACATCCACCGGGTCCGCTACGACGCGCGGTACGATCGCTTCTGGTGCACCCAGGACTTCGGCGAAGGCGAGACCGCGGACATCGCGAACGGCGTGGTCACGGTTTCCGTGGAGGGGGAGAAGGAAAGCGAATTCCTCTTCGCGCGGGACGACGTCGAGTTCGTCATATTCTCGCCCGACTACCTGCGCGCCTACTCGGGTGGATTCGACTCGGAACTGCACATTTTCGACAACTCGACGCGTGAGCTGCGCATAGAGCGAACTGTGAGCGGATTCTCGCACCAGCTCAGCGACATCACCATCAGTCCGGCCGGTGACGTTTTCGTGCTGTGCCAGGACGGTGAGATCGTCCGGCTGACCGAGGACGGGGAGTTCGTCCGAGGACTTGGCTACCGGCGTCAGGCGGTATGGGACATCCAGCCCTCGGTCGAGGACCCCGCCGTCCTGTACTGCGCCACCGACTCCGGTGTCGCGGTCGCGGAGGTCCGGCATCGGGTGAGCGGCCCGACGCTTGCTGTCGTCGAGGACCACCAGACGGGGCACGGCTTCACGCGCCGGGTTGCTCCGGTCGCCGGCGGCTGGGCGGGAGTCTCCCGGGACGGCCAGGTATTCCGGATGGCACGGGGCGGTGACCGCCTTTGGACGCGGTCCCTGCCGGGTTTGCTGCACACCATTGCCAGTTCGCCCTCAGGTGAGCGGCTGCTGATCGCCACCAATGCCGGCGGGATCGAACTCGACGCGGCGTCCGGCGAGCAAACCGCCGTCTACCAGGTGGACGGCCTCCCGGTGTGGACCGCCTGCTACCGCTCGGACGACGAACGGATCCTGGGCACACGTAACGGTGTCATCGCTGTCTTCGACGGGTCCTCCGACGAGCCGCGGTGGCGTCTCGACCAGGGCGAGTACCCGAAGCGGATGTGGACCCAAGACGACCTGCTCTACGTCGTCGGTGACGGGGGGCTGAAGGAGCTAGAGATCGGGATCGGCGTCCGGCGTCGTTGGTCCGAGCTGCTGTCCAACACCGCCGAGAACGCCACAGTCAGCGACGGCCTGGTGTGTGTGAGCTCCTATGGCATGCAGATCGCGGCCTACTCCCACGAAGGGGACGACTTCGTCGGGTTCCTGGAGGATCTGCAGGACTACCCCAAGGCGCTGACGATCGTCCGGGGCGCTGACGGCGCACCGTACCTGCTGGCGGGCTGCCGCACCGGTATCCTCTCGCTCTATCTGATGGACCGGCCGGTGAAGCGGGGTATCTTCGCCAAACTCGAGGATCGCTGGCTGCCGCGGCGTCCGGCGCAGTACCGCCTCGCCGTCACATCCCACGGAAAGTAGTTATGGCTGGGACCAAGCCGCCCGAGCTGGTTGAACCCGCTCCTTGGCGCGACCGTCGCTTCCGGGTCTTCGCGGCGGGCAACTTCGCCAACAACCTCGGCGAAGCGGCTTACAAGGTCGGCCTGCCCCTCTACGTGTACGACCTGACCGGCTCGCTGACCACCATGTCCCTGATGGCGGCACTTGCCCCGGCGATGCTGTTGATCAGCCCGTGGTTGGGCGCCGTCGTCGACCGCTGGGGATCGCGGGTCTTCGTCGTCCCTGGGCTGCTCGTGCAGCTCGGGGGTGCGCTGACCCTCAACCTGTTCGCCATGGGAGGCCACGTGTCGAACGTGGTCCTCTTCCCGCTGGCCGCAGTGGTCCAGCTCGGCGGAGAGATGTATCGCAGCGGCTGGATCGCCGGGGTGAAGGGCATGTTCCCGGACAACGCCGCTCGGTCCCGTGCCGTTCTCAGCAGCCTGTTCGTGACCTCCAACATCGTAGGTCCACTCATCGTCGCCGCCGGCGTCGGCCTCGTGGGCTACCTGGGGCTGCTGTGGTTCAACGTCGCGACCTTCCTCGCCCCGATCGCGGTCTGGCTCGTCGGGGTCCACCCGCCGGCGAAGAGCGGTCGGAGCTCGGCCGAACATCCGGGGCTGGTCCGGGACATCATCGACGGCTGGCGAATCATCAAGCAGGAGAAGCGGGTGATGTACGTTCAGATCACCGCGCTGCCTCTTCAGTTCGTCAGCGGTGTGGGCGTGGTCTCCCTCATGGTCTGGTACATGCGGAGCCATCTGGGAGTGTCGGCCAGCGGAGTCGGCATCGCCCAGGGCATCGCCAACACCGGAGCGCTCGCGGGCAGCATCTACATCGCTGCCCGGGCCACCGCGCGGCCCCGGGCGGTGCTGACTGCCGCCGTCGCGGTCATGACCGCCGCGCTGTTCCTCATGGTCGTCCCAGTCGCACCGGTGTTTGTGCTCAGCATGACGGCCTTTTTCACCATGCGGTCGGCGGTGACGGCGACCTGCGCGATGATCATCGTCAAGTACCTGCCCACAGATGTTCTCGGCCGCGCCGAGGGGCTCTTCAATCTGATCAGCGGAATTCCTCTGGTCGTGGCTCCGCTCATCATCCCCCTGGTGCGGGATGCCTGGGGAGACACCGCAGTCCTCCTCTTCCTCGGTAGTACCGCAGGGCTCGCCCTGCTGCTCTTGGCCCGTTTCTGGCGGGCCTGGGCCGACCAGGTGCCTGATTCTCTCGGCGCCGCATCCACTTCTGACCAGGGACTGCCCGCCACCTGACCGTGCCGGGCCTGCGAGAGCCCGACGTCACTGCCGACTTCGACGGTGCAGCCCTTCAGCAGCAAGGATTATCAGTATGCGCACAATTGACCTGCCGGCTCGTCAGGCTGGCCATGCTGCCCCCGTGACCCATGTGGCTTTCCAGGATGGCGGTCGCCGGGTGGCGACCTGCTCGTACGACGGCACCGTTCTGGTCTGGGACGCCAGTGACCCCGCCAGGCCGCAAGAGACCGCACGGCTGCGGCACCGCAGACTGGTCAACTCCTCGGCCTGGAACCCGGTCGACCCCGAGCTGTTGGCAACTGCCTCCGCCGATAAGACGGTTGGCGTCTGGCGCGTCCCCGAGGAGGGAGCCGCCGAGCTGCTGGGCGTCCTGGCCCGTCACACCGACGACATCAACTCGATCGCCTGGATGCCCGACGGACAGCGACTCATAGCGGTCTCCGAAGACGGCCGGGCGACCCTGTGGCACGCGCTCGACGGCACCTTCCTCGGCGAGGTGGGCTCCCACACCGCCCACTGCATGATGGTGTCGGTCAGTCCGCAGGGCCTGGTGGCGACCGTGGGAGAGGACGGCATGGTCGCCGTCAGCGCTCCGGACACCGCCCGCGACCCGCTGGTGCGGCGCTACGACTCCTCCGTGGAGGGGTGTGGCTGGTCCCGGTCCGGACAGATCCTGGCCATCGCCTGCGACGACGGCACGGTCGAACTGCTGACCCCGGAGCTGGAGCCGCTGCAGACGATCAAGGTCTCCCAGTCGGCCGCCCGCGCGGTGGCTTGGGCCGAGGACGACACCGTCTTCGTGGTGGGCGCCTACGACGGGTCCCTGCACTTCTTCGACACCGCCGGTACGGCCCTTCACCGCATCCATGACGCACGGGTCTGGCCCCGTTCGGTGTCGATCGCCAAGGGGATGGTGGCGACGGGCAGCTTCTGGAACGGCCCGCACCTGTTCGACATCACGTCCGCTGAGGCGATCAGCAGTCCGGAGGTGGCCACCCACGGCCCCAACGCCCTGGCGCGGGACGGCGGCGACCTCTTCGTCGGTTGTGACTCCGGCACCGTTCTCGCCGTCGGAATCGACGAACCCGCAGGCGGCCCGGTCCGCGCGCTCGCCCTCACCGACAGCCCCGTCCTGTCGCTGGCGGTGCGTGACGGCGTCCTGTACGCCGGCACCTACGCCGGGCACGTCATCCGTTACGAGGACGGCCGCGTTTCGGCCAGCGCTCAACTAGGCGCCCCCATTCCGTCGCTGTGCGACGACGGGGAGCAGATCGTCGCCGGTACCTACAATGGCGAACTGGTCGCCCTCGACCCCGCGACCCTCACGGTGGTCAGCCGCCACGCCCCGCACAGCGGCTCGGTGAAGTCACTGGCGGCCTTCGCCGACGGCTTTCTCTCCGCTGCCACGGACCGCACCATCGCAGTTGGGACGTTCCGGGACCGGCGAACGTTGTGGGAGCACGGGAATCTGGTCAACGCCGTAGCGGTCCTCGGCGGTGAGGTCGCCGCCAGCGCCTCCCGCGACCACACCGTCAAGGTCGGCCGGTTCAGCGGTCACCCCGAGCATCGGGTCCAGACCCTTCTGGGCCCCGATGAGTCGGTCAAGTGTGTCGCCGTGATCGGCTCCCCGGGAGCCCCGGTGGTCCTGGCCGGGTCCTACGACTTCGGGCTCTACGCCTGGAACGTGGACTGGCAGGACGGCACGGGCGCGCTGACCTCCGGCACCGTGGTGGCCGGGTTCGCCCAGGGTGTGTCCTGCCTGCTCGCCCTGGACGAATCGCGGGTCGCCGCCGCCGGCTGGGACGGGAAGATCGTGATCGTGGGGCTGGCCGAGGACGGCGCCGTCGGCATTCAGCGGACCCTGCACGTCAACGAGTTGGAGTCGCTCGCCCGCTCCTCCGGGAAGGTCGTGGCATGACCGAGCACGCACCGGTCACAGCCCAGACCGCGGCCGGCATCAGAGCCCGGGTCGACATCACCCTGACCAGGACGGGCGGTACCACCGCGGAGCTCATCACCTTCGCGGGGCTCCCGGACCCAGGGGAGCACATCGCGATCGTGGTCCCGGCACCGCCGACCGCGAAGCCCCAGACCCCGCTCGTCCGGCTGCACAGCGAATGCCTGACCGGAGACATCTTCGGTTCGGCCCGCTGTGACTGCGGCCCGCAACTGGACGAGGCGCTGACCAGGATGAGCGCCGAGGGCGGCATTCTGTTGTACCTGCGCCAGGAGGGGCGGGGCATCGGTCTGTACAACAAACTGGACGCCTACGTCCTCCAGGACCACGGAAACGATACCTTCCAGGCCAACCGGCTGATCGGCCGCGGTGAGGACGAGCGCGACTACGCGATGGCCGCCGCGATGCTCCGTGCCATGGAACTGGAGCGCATCCGGCTGCTCACCAACAACCCGGACAAGGTTCGGCAGCTCCGGGAACACGGGATCGTCGTCGAGGCGAGCATCCCCACACAGGTCCACCTCACGGCCGACAACGCCCGTTATCTCGAAGCCAAGGCTACCCACGGTGGGCACACGCTGGCCGTGAACCCTCCGTCCGCTCTGCAGGATGCCGCCGTCCCGAGGTTCGCATGAAACTGGAGAACGTCCCCCATTCCCCGCACTTCCGGGAGCACGCCGCGCTGGCTGCCCCGGAGGCCACCGCTCTCGGCGAGCCGGGCGCAGGACCGCTCGGTGCCCTGCCCCGTGCCGAGCTGGCCACTTTGGTGGAGAAGCCGCAGGCCACGCTCGCCGAGCGACTCGCCGCTGGCGGCATCCTCTCGGTGCTCGGTGACCCGCGCATCACCGCCAGCCCCGCCACCTGCTTCGTGGCCGGCGGCATGGTTGAGATCGGCCTGCCCACCACTGAGGTGGAGCAGGTCGTCGCCGCCTGGGAGCACGTCGGCGTCGAGACCAGCTGGATCATGAAGGAAACCCCGGTCTTCACCACCCGTCTCGACGCGTTCTGGATCGCCACCTATCTGGTCACCAACAGCGAGTACAGGACCTTCCTCCTGGACAGCGGTCACGACGACCGCCCCACGACCTGGTATCTAGGGGCCTATCCCCATGAGCGTGCCAACCATCCCGTGGCCGGCGTCCGGCCCGAGAGCGCTGATGCCTACGCCGCCTGGCTGAGCGGACGCACCGGCCATCCCTGGCGCCTTCCGACGGAGGCCGAGTGGGAGCACGCGGCGAAGGGAACGGACGGCAGGGCCTTCCCCTGGGGCGACGAGTTCGACGTTCGAGCGGCCAACACCCGTGAGGCGGGCATCCACACGACCACCCCCGTGGGTGCGTTCCCGCACGGCCGGTCGCCGTGCGGGGCACTGGACATGGGCGGGAACGTGGAGGAGTACGTCGCGGACGACTACCGCCCCTACCCGGGCGGCCAGGTGATCGAGGACCATCTGGTGGAGACGATGGGCAACTATCGGGTGGCCAGGGGAGGCAGCTTCTCCCGGTTCGGGGACCTGGCCCGGACCCGGCGCCGTCACGGGGCCTTTCCCGGGCCGCTGTATCCAGTCGGGTTCCGCCTCGCGACAAGTGAACAGCCGGCTCGGTGACCCCGACGCCCAGTCCGACCGAACGGCTCCTTGCCGGCTCACGGCAAGCGGCAGCATCCGCGTCACCCGTCTCGCCGAGCAGGTCGGCGTCTACGGGCAGCTCATCGCCACCTGCTTCAATCGTGTGCAGGTGGACGGGTTGGTCACCCGGACGGGGCACCGGCACGGCGCCCCCTACACCCTGACCGACGCCGGACAGGCCCTCAGCCCCGTCCGCGCAGCGGCGCAGCCGTGGGAGAACCGGCACTCGCCCGCGCCCAAGATCCAGGTGTCGACCATGACCCGCCCCCTCGGCGCCCCGGCCACCGGAGCGAACGCTGCCCGGACCGCGGCGGCCCTGCGGCGAAGCGCCGGCCCCTCCACGCTGTGGGGATGACCATCACTGACGCAGTCCATCAGGCCGTACTGAAGGTCCCCGCCTCGGCCTGGACCCCGGCCGTCGAACCCGGCGGGATCCGCGACGGCGCCGAGCTCGCCCGTGACGTCCCGGGCGGCCGGCCGACGGGCACCTGCCGGGCGTCGCCGTCGAAGGTGATGTACGGGTTGCGGGCGGAAGGCATGATTGATCCCCCTCCTGGGCTTTCCAGCGCTTCCCTGGGGGAATGTCTGCTCCGTAGGGAATGCCGGGCCGGGAGGGGCTCGGACGCCGGCGCGGCGGGCCCGCGCCCGCCGGCCACGCTGACCGGTGCCCGGACGGCCCTTCCGTTCGCGCAGCGCAACCGGCAGGATGGTCCGATTCGCGGCGGGCGGATCGCCGACTCCGCCGAACCTCACCGCCGCCTGCATTTCGGTGCGCCCGGTTCTTGTGGAACTCAGGAATTCGACGACGGTGTCCCGCCGGCGGGACAGAATGCCCGGCGTACGGCGTCGCCGCGCACCTTGAACGATCTTTCGGCCCGAAGATAAGGTTGGCCGAGCCAATAAATCGGTGCGGTGCAATGTTCGATAAATGCCTGTGTCGATTTTTCGCGATATCGCCGGAGGTAATCGACAGTAATGTCCACCGAGGTATTGGCTGTCGACGTCGGAAAAGCGGTCGACAGTGTCGATGAATGGCTGAATTCGTTTATTACGCAGCCGCACGAGGAACTCGGGCGGCCGGGTGCGGTCTGTCCGTTCGTGGCACCGGCGCGCCGGGCCGACGCGGTCGAGACGGTGGTGCGGCTGGTCGGTCCTGCCGCCGGACTGCTGCTGCTCAAGGAAATCATCCGGTGCGGTCTCGACGAGTTCCAGCAGCTCGCCTGGCACACGTCCAACCCGTCGCTGCGGGCGCTGTTCATCCTGCTGCCCGATCTGCAGCCGGGGGCGTACGGGCTGCTCGACGAGGCGCAGGCGCAGGTGAAGTCGGAGAGCGTCGATCGCGGAATGATGATCGGCCAGTTCCACCCGACCTGTGAGGAACCGGCGGCCCGCAATCCCGCCTTCATGGTCAGCCGGTCACCGGTCCCGCTGGTGGTCGTGCGGTCGATGGCGGTGCACGACATCCTGTTCCTCGGCGAGCGGGGGGACTGGTTCGCCGAGTACCACCGGCGCTTCGGGGAACGCTTCCGGCGTCAGGCCAAGGGGATCGACCCGCTGCTGATGACGCACTACCACAAGGCCCTGGCCCTGCACGGACCGACTGGCCCGCGCGTGGACCCGGACCCGGCCGGTCCCGGCGTCCCGCCACGGGCCCGGAAGGCGGCGGAGTGACCACCTCGGAGTCGGAGCAGGACCTGGCCGGCGCGGTGGCGGCGGGCTGCCCCTTCGGTGGCCCCACCACCGAGGCCGCCCCCACGGCCTACGCCGAGTACGCGCAGATGGACGCACTGCTGGCGCTCCAGCACCCCCGGACCGCGTCGCCCACCGAACCCGGCTTCATCATCATGAGCCAGGTCATGGAGCTGCTCTTCAAGCTTCTCCACACCGAATTCACCGAGGCCCGTGACCGCCTGTCCGACGACCAGCTGGGCGCGGCCCTGTGGACCCTCCGCCGCGCCACCCGGGTCCAGCAGGTCGCGCTGTCCTCGTGGGACTTCTTCAGCGCGATGACGCCGGGCGAATTCGCCGAGTTCCGCCACGTCCTCGGCACTGCCTCGGGTTTCCAGTCGGCCTCGTACCGCCGACTCGAATTCCTGCTCGGCAACAAGAACCCGCAGATGGTGCTGCCGCACCGCGAGGCGACCAGCCACGCGGCGGTGGCCCGGCAGCTCGGCGAGCCGAGCCTGTACGACGCGGTGCTGGCCCTGCTGCGCCGGCGCGGCCTCCCGGTCGCGGACGCCATCCTCGCGCGCCGGCCGGAGGCGCCGTACGAACCGCACGACAGTGTCGAGCTGGCCTGGCGCGAGGTGTACGCGGACGGCGGCGGGCACCACGAGCTGTTCCTGCTCGGGGAGGCGCTGACGGATGTCGCCGAGTCGTTCGCCCGATGGCGCTACACCCACCTCGTCGTCGTCCAACGGGTGCTCGGCGGCAAGCCGGGGACCGGCGGCACCAGCGGAGTGCCGTGGCTGGACCGCATCAGCGGACACCGGTTCTTCCCCGAACTGTGGTCGGTCCGGTCCGAGCTCTAGCCGGGCCGGTCCGACTTCGTGTCATCACATCAACAACCCATCCCACGAGGGAGCGCAACGTGCCCAAGGCCGACCCCGTCGACCACGACGGTCTGATCCGAATCCTCTTCGGCGCCTCCGCCTTCCAGCTCCTCAACGCGGGCTGCGAACTCGGTCTCTTCGCCCGGCTGGGCGAAGCCGGACCACTGACCGCCGAGCAGATCGCCGTCGGCCTGAAGCTGCAGCCCCGCGCGGCGGAGATCCTGCTGCTGGGCACGACCTCGCTCGGCCTGACCGTGCGCGAGGGCGACCACTACACCAACGCCGAGCTGATCGCCTCGATGATCGCCGACGACAGCTGGAGCATCATCGAGGACATCGTCCGGTTCGAGGACCGCATCACGATTCCCGCCGCGGCCGACCTGGCGGAGTCGCTGCGCCGGAACACCAACGTCGGTCTGCGGAGCATCCCGGGCGAGGGCGACGACCTCTACCACCGGCTGGCCTCGCAGCCGGAGCTGGAGGCGCTGTTCTACCGCTGCATGCGCTCCTGGTCGCGGCTGTCCAACCCGATCCTGGTCGACCGGGCGGAACTGGGCGGCGTGTCCCGGGTGCTGGACGTCGGCGGCGGTGACGGCGTGAACGCGATCGCCCTGGCGGAGGCCAACCCGGGGACGTCCTTCACGGTGGTCGACATGCCGGGGGCGCTCGACATCGCGCGTCGGAGGATCGCCGACCGCGGTCTGGAGGACCGGATCTCCGTGCAGGCCGGCGACATCTTCGCCGACGCCTTCCCCGGTGGCCACGACTGCGTGCTGTTCGCCAATCAGCTCGTCATCTGGTCGCCCGAGGAGAACGCGACCCTGCTCCGCAAGGCGTACGACTGCCTGCCGCCGGACGGACAGGTGCTCATCTTCAACGCCTTCTCCGAGGACTCCGGGGACGGCCCGCTCTATGCCGCGCTCGACAACGTGTACTTCGCCACCCTGCCGGCGGCGAGCAGCACCCTCTACCGCTGGGGACAGTACGAGGAGTGGCTGCGCCAGGTCGGCTTCCGGCGCGTCGAGCGGCTTCCCGGCGGGACGTGGACACCGCACGGTGTGCTGCGGGCGTGGAAGTAACGGAACCCGCCCCCGGAGCGACCCCCGCTTCGTCCGGCCGTTCGCTGCGGCCGGACGAAGCTTTCGCCGTCGTGCCGGGCTGTCCGGCCGACACGGACGGAGGTGCGGGCCGATGCCTAGTGCCGTGGCCGGATGGGTTCACCGGGTCGGCGGGTTGTCAGGCCACCTGGGTGAGGGGGCGTCCGCCGTAGCGGACGCCCTTTTCGCTGTGGGCGCGGGCACGTTCGCAGCGTTGGGCCTCGAGGAGGCCGGGGTCGCGGATGTGGGTGTTGCGCCAGCGCAGGTAGGCGTGCAGTGCGTGGGTCCGGATGGTGTGGTTGGGGTGGTCCGAGTTCGCGATGGTGGACTGCCGCAGCGGCCCGAAGCGCGCTTCGATCGGGTTGGCCCAGGACGTGCAGGACGTGCAGGTCGGGGTGAAGCACAGCTCGCGCCGGTTGCGGCGGGCCCAGCGGCGGATGCGACCGGCGGGTGAACGGTTGGCCGAGCACGTCGGGCGGGTGGCGGCTGTCTGCGCGACGAAGTCCTCGTCGTCAGTGCTGAGGCGGCGGGGACAGCCTCCCGCCCACCGAGCGTCCAGGTCGTCCCGCGACGCACGATGCGTTGCAGCCTGTGGCCCTCGTCCTCGGTCAGCCTGCGGACCATGACCGGTTCTGCTACCGAACCCCCGAACGGCGGTCGAATGCTGCGGCCATCCGACCGCCGTCAGGCGCCCCGAAGCCAACCGCTGACCCGGTGAACGTCTCCGGTCACAGCACTAGGATCCGGGCTGGTGGAGGCTGGCCAGCGCGGCCTCGTCGAGCGCCCGCAGCACCCACTGCTCGAACCTGTGGCCGGAGAGTTCGGCGGCCCGGCGCCACTGCCGCAGACGGTCGGCCGGGACGCTGAGCTTGGGCAGGATGTCCTTCGGCGGTTCTCCGCCGCTGTCGCGCTGACGGTGGGCGCGGATGTTCCTGCGCAGTTCGTTGCGCGACCAGTTGAACTCGTCGGCGAGATCGAGCCACTTGTCCTGCTCGCCGGGGGGGAGGGAGCTCACCTCGGCGTGGTGCTGAAAACTCAAGGTCTCGCGCCGGCGGTCCAGTTCGAATTTACGGGCGACCCAGGCATAGTTGCGGAGCGTCTGATAGTCGAGCCCGCACGTCTCGATGGCATGGAGGTATCGGTCGGAGAACTCCTGCTGGCCGTAGACCAGCCAATCGCCGAGACACCAGGCGGAGGAGTCGACGATACGTGAGATCTGCGAACCCGTACGCTGCCATCTCTCGAACGTCAGTGCGACTGGTATTCGCAGCCCGACCCGTGTAGTGAGGATCTCCTTCCCTTCCGGACCCTCATCGGTCCGGCTCCTTCGAAGGAGTGCGCTGGTCCGCGGGCGGCTGTGTTGAGCGCGGATGTCCACCGGGTGCTGCACAAGAACCTCTCTTCCGGCATCGGCTTGTCATCGTCCGTCATGGCCAAAGCGTGCTGGACATGCCCAAGGGTCTGCCCAGCGTTCGACGCCTGTTGCTAGTGGTCCGAGGGGAGTGCTTTCCGTGACGCAGGGGGGGAGGGGTAGCTGGCCGCGAAATAAACCTTGTCGACCGCGTTTAGGTTGTAGAACCCGGCGCGACGGCGTCCGACCTTTCGATGATCTGATCATATCAAGTATGCTTGGATATCGTATCGAGTGCAGAACATTGGCTGATTTGCCTCCTTTTGGCTATGGAGAAGGCGTGGGAGTTTCGTCGCGGGTGTGCGAAAGGAAAACGGGAGATGCTGCTCCAGCAGCATCTCCCGCTCGCCCGTAGCTCTTCTGTTGTCTACCCGCAAGAGACTTTCGGGTCAGCCCGACTGGGCGGCCTGTGCCTCGGCCAGGCGCTCCTGCGCCTCGGCCAGGTCCTCGGCGGTCGGCGCGTCGTCCTGGGTCAGCTTCAGGCGCCAGTAGCCCGAGAAATCGATCGTCTGCTTGGGCAGGCCGCGCTCGTCCGTCAGGTGCCGCCGGAGCTGCCGGACCGCGCCGGCCTCGCCGGCGAGCCAGGCGAAACCGTTTCCCTCCGGCAGTTCGGCCGCCCGGATCGCGCGCGCCAGCGCATCGCTGTGCCCGGGCTCGGCCGCGCCGCGGTGCAGCCAGGTCGTGGTCAGATCGCCGTCGGTGTGGAACGACTGCTCGTCGGCCGCGTCCTGGATCTCCACGAACGCGAACGCGCGCTTGCCGGCCGGCAGGCTCTCGATGATGGTCGCCATCCCGGGGATCGCGGCGTCGTCACCGGCCAGCAGCACCCAGTCCGCCTCGTCGACCGACGCCGACAGCGCCTTCGGACGTGCGAAGTAGTCCGTCGGCCCGAAGGCGCCGAGCAGGTCGCCCTCCTTGGCGTTGATCGCCCACTGCGTGGCCGGCCCGGCGTGCTGGTGCAGGACGAAGTCGAAGCTGATCGAGTCGGTGGCGGGGTCGTGCGCCCGGATCGTGTAGCTGCGCATCCATGGCCGTTCGTTCTCCGGGATGGCGCTGTACGCCTGGTACCACGACATGAGGTCGGTGCTCTCGGTGGCCTCCGGCAGGAGCGGCCGGGGCTGTCCGTGGCGTGGGAAGTAGAGCTTGACCTGCTGGTCCGCCTCCTTCAGGGAGAAGCCGCGCAGATCCTCACTCGTGAGCGTGATGCGCGCCATGTGCGGGGTGATCTGCTCTGTCCGGCTTACCTGGAGTAGCCAGATCGGCAAGCTGTTCATGGATTCCTTCGCGCGATCGGGGCGGGGGACGTGACGAGGGGGCCCGAGGTTCGGCAAACGCTGCCGCCTGCCCAATTGCTCCTCCCCTCCGGAGCGTATTCGTCACGATACTTTACACCATAAGGATTTGCAATGTCGGTCCGGCGCCGGTCCCCGTCCGTGGACGGGGACCGGGAGGTCAGGCGCGGTCCGGGTGGTCGGCCAGCTTCCCCGCGACCAGCCGGCCGATCGCCTCCAGCGAGACGTCCCGGTTGAGCAGCGTGCCGTGCTCGCCCGGCAGCGCGTGCGTCTCGATGCGCCCGTCGACGTGCGGCGTCCACGCCTCGCGGGTCACCGCCGGGTCCTGCTGGTCGGTCGCGGTCAGCAGGAGCAGGTCGCCGGCCAGCCGTTCCGGGACGTAGTCGACGAGCAGGTGCGTGTTGTTGGCCGAGATCTCCATGATCGCCCGCAGCTGCTCCTCCCGGAGGTTCGCCAGCGCGCTGCCCCGCTCCCGCAGGATCTCCATGGTCCGCGCGAAGGTCAGCCGCTCCCCGTCGCGGAGCTCGAACGACTCGTCGACCAGCCCCACGAGGTAGTTGAGGTGCTCGTGCAGATCCTCCTCGTCCAGCTCCGGGACGTCGGCATGGGTGAGCCCTTTCCAGCCCGGGGCGGCGTCTATGACGGCCAGCACCCCCAGGGACTCCCCGCGCCGCTGCAGCTCGACAGCCACCGCGTACGCTGCCAGGCCGCCCATCGACCAGCCGAGCAGGTGGTAGGGGCCCGCGGGCTGCACCCGTTGGATCTCGTCCGCGTAGTCGACCGCCATCTCCTCCAGCGTCGTCGGCCGGGGCTCCGGCCCGCCGAGGCTGCGCGCCTGGATGCCGTACACCGGCCGGTCCGCGTCCAGGTGCTTCAACAGGCCGGCGTACGACCAGCTGATCCCGCCGCCCGGGTGCACGCAGAACAGCGCCTCGCGCTCGCCGCGCGGGCGCAACGGCAGCATCACCTCGAACCCGTCGCTCGTCTCGCCGGTGTCGAGCCGCTGGGACATGCCGGCCGGGGTGGGCGTCTCGAACAGCGCCCGCAGGCCCAGCTCCACGCCGAAGGCCGTACGGATCCGGGCCTTCAACCGAGCGGCCAGCAGCGAATGCCCGCCCAACTGGAAGAAGTCGTCGTCGACCTGGACCCGCGGCAGGCCGAGCACCTCGGCGAACAGCTCGCACATCACCTGCTCCTGCGGCAGCTGGGGAGCGCGGCCGTCGGGTCCGGAGCCGAGATCGGGCGCCGGCAACGCCGCGCGGTCCAGCTTGCCGTTGGCCGTGAGCGGGAGCCGGCTGATCGGCACCACCGCGCTCGGCACCATGTACGCCGGCAGGTGGAGCCGGGCGTGGTCGAGCAGGCCGGCCACCAGCGCGCCGGCCGCCCGTGCGGTCAGGGGCGCCCGGACCCACGGGGTGAGCGGAGCGGCAGGGTCGAGCGGGGTCCGCGGCCGGTACAGATCGACCACCGGGGCCGCTGTGTCCGGCCCGGTGAACACCACGTCGAGCCGGCCGGGGTCGGCTCCCCAGGTCACGTGCGCGGCGAGCCCGAGCCGGTCGGCCAGGGCATGCAGCGCCGCGAGCGGCGGGGCGTCGACGGGCAGGTCCGGGTCCTGCTCGTGGACCGCCGCCGTCACGGCCGCATCCTCGGCGAGACGCTCGTTGGGCACGCCCGTGACGCGCACCGGCGCCGGCACCCGGGCGAGCGCCTCCGCCAGCCCGGCCGTCTTGGTCCGGTCGGACCACTCGACGACGGGAGCGTCCAGCGCCGAAATGACCGGCCCGCCGCCCTCCTTGAAGAGCGTCACGTCATAGCGATACCGGGTCAGTTCGTTGGGGAAGGTGCCGCCCTTGACCTCGACCCGGGCGCCCGCGAGGCCGGGGACGTGCCCGCCGAGCGCGCCGAACAGCTCCGGCGCGACGAGTAGTTCCTTCTCCAGTACCAGGGCGCGCTCGATCGCCCGCCGCAGGTTCGCGCGGTCGTGCCGGTCGCGGACCTTGTGGGCCAGGGTCGCGGAGGTCAGCATGCGGTGCAGATGCAGGTTCCGCACGTCGCCGACGAACAGGGCGCCGCCCGGGGCCAGCAGCCGCATCGACGCCTCGATCACCTCCAGCAGGTACTTGGCGCTCGGGAAGTACTGCACGATCGAGTTGAGCACGATCGTGTCGAAGTACCCCTCGGGCAGCTCCGCGGTGTCGTGGGCCGCCAGCACCCGCAGCCGGACCTTGTCCCGCAGTTCCGGATCCTGCGCCAGGTGCCCCCGCATTGTGTCGATGACCACCGGCGAGAAGTCCGTCGCCCAGTACTCCTGCGCGTCCCGGGCGAGCCGGGAGAGCAGCAGGCCCGTGCCGGTGCCGATCTCCAGCACGCGGCGCGGCCGCAGCCGCCGGATCCGGGCGACGGTCTCCCGGCGCCACTCCTGCATCTGCTCCAGCGGGATCGGCGCGGAGTCGTAGCTGCTGTTCCAGCCGGAGAAGTCCTCGCCGAACTCGGCCACCGGCGAGGTGTACAGGGATTCGTAGATGCCCTGCCACTCGTCGACTTGGTGGTGCTCGGCGGCCTCGTCCCGGGCCGCGGCCTCGGGGTCGGCGACCACGTAGGCCACCAGGCGCGGGTCACCCGGCCGGTCCTCCCGGACCAGCGCCGCCACCTGCCGCACCGCCGGGTGGCGCAGCAGCACGCTCTCCACCTCGCCCGGCTCGATGCGGAAGCCTCGCAGCTTGACCTGGTCGTCCCCGCGCCCGACGTAGTCCAGTGCGCCGTCCGCCGTCCACCGGACCAGGTCGCCGCTCCGGTACATCCGGGCGCCGGGCTTGCCGGACGGGTCGGCGACGAAGCGCCAAGCGGTCAGGCCCGGTCGGCTGAGGTAGCCGCGGGCGAGCCCGGTGCCGGCGATGTACAGCTCGCCGACCACGCCCGGCGGCACCGGCCGCAGCTCTGGATCCAGGACATACAGCCGGGTGTTGGCCATCGGCCGTCCGATCGGCACGGACGCCGCGTCCTCGGCCAACTCGTGGACGGGCCAGCTCGCCGCGAAGGTGGTCGTCTCGGTCGGCCCGTACCCGTTGACCACGAGCAGGCCGGGGCAGATCGCCCGCACCGTGAGCACCGCGTGCGGCGACACCGCCTCGCCGCCCGTCCACACCTGCCGTACCCCGGCCAGGCACTCCGGCAGGCCCTCAGCGACCAGGTTGAACAGCGAGCTGGTCAGCCACAGGCCGGTGATCCGGTGCCGGACGATCGTGTCGCCGAGTACGTGCAGGTCGAGCTCGCCATCCGGGGCCACCACCACGGTGCCGCCGGTGAGCAGCGGCACCCACAGCTCGTAGGTGGACGCGTCGAACGTCGGCGAGGAGTGCAGCAGCACCCGCTGCTGGGCACCACCCTGCCAGCGCGGGTCGCCCGCCAGCTCGGCGACGTTGCGGTGCGTGACGCCGACGCCCTTGGGCCGGCCGGTGGAGCCGGAGGTGTACATCACGTATGCCAGGTCCTCCGGGCCACAGCCGCCGGGAACCGTGGCCGGCGCGGGCACCTCCTGGCCCCGGAGGAAGCCCTCGTCGAGGTCGGTGCCGACGAGGACGACCGTGGTGCCCTCGGGGAGCGATCCGGGCGCCGGCGTCCGGTCGGTGACCAGCACCCGCGCCCCCGTCTCCGCCAGCATCATACGGGTCCGCGCCGCCGGGTACCTCGGGTCCAGCGGGACGTAGGCGGCCCCCGTCCTGAGGATCGCGAGGACGGCGGCGACCAGCCCGGGGGAGCGGGGCAGGAGGAGCGCCACGGTACCGGCCCGGCGCACACCCCGGCCCGCCAGCAGCGCCGCGAGCTCCTCGGCGGCGTCGCGCAGCGCGCGGTAGCCGACCTCGGTGCTGCCGTGCACCACCGCGGGCGCCTCCGGGTGCGCGGCCACCTGCTCGTCGAACAGTTCCGGCAGGCTCCGCTCGACCGTCGGCCGGGCAGAGTCGTGGTACTCCTCCAGCAGCTGGCTTTCCCGGTCGGTGAGCAGGTCCGCCGACCCGATCGCGCGGTGCGGCGCCGACACCAGGGACGTCAACAGCCGCGTCCACCGGTCGAACAGTCCGGTCACCGTCGCGGCGTCGTACAGGTCGCTCGCGTACTCGACGACGCCGGTGATGCCGCCCGCCGAACCGTCCTGGCCGCGCTGCTCGACAAGGCTGAAGAACAGGTCGAACTTCGAGGTGCCGGTGCGCCCCGGCGCGATGTCCACGCGCAGTCCGGGGAGTTGGAAGGAGCCGGCCGGCGCGTTCTGGACGGCCAGCATGGTCTGGAAGAACGGGTGCCGGCCGAGCGAGCGCGGCGGGTTGAGCTTCTCCACCAGGTACTCGAACGGCACGTCCTGGTGGGCGTACGCGCCCAGCGCGGTGTCCCGCACCCGGGCGATCAGCTCGTGGAAGTCGGGCCGCCCCGAGGTGTCGGTGCGCAGGACCAGGGTGTTGACGAAGAAGCCGATGAGGTCGTCGAGTTCCTGGTCGGTCCGCCCGGCGATCGGGCTGCCGATCGGGATGTCCTCGCTGCCGCTGAGCCGCGACAGCAGGACGGCGAGGCCCGCCTGCAGCACCATGAAGACCGTGGCGCCGGACTGCCGTGCCAGGTCCGCGATCTGCCGGTGCAGCTCCGCGTCGATGCCGACCGTGACGTAGTCGCCCCGGTAGGAGGCGACGGCCGGGCGCGGCCGGTCGGTGGGCAGCAGCAACTCCTGCGGGATGCCCCGCAGTCGGCGGGTCCAGTAGTCCAGCTGGGTGGAGAACAGGCTGCCGGCGTCGCCCTGGTCGCCCAGCAGGTCGTTCTGCCAGAGCGTGTAGTCGGCGTACTGCACCCGCAGCGGCGCCCACGACGGCGCCTCGCCCCGGCAGCGTGCCTCGTACGCGTCGGCCAGGTCGCGGGCCAGCGGGTTCAGCGACCAGCCGTCGCCGGCGATGTGGTGCACCACGAGCAGCAGGACGTGCTCCTGGGCGGAGAGCGTGAACAGGTGCACCCGCAGCGGCGGTTCACCGGCCAGTTCGAAGCCCCGCTGGGCTGCGGCGTCCAGCAGCGCGGACAGGCCCTCGTGGTCGGTGGCGACCGTGTCGACCACCGGCGCCGCCTCGACGGGGTCCAGCACCAGTTGGCGCGGCACCCCGCCGTCCTCCGGGAAGACGGTGCGCAGGCTCTCGTGGCGCGTCACCAGGTCGGAGAGCGCGGCCCGCAGCGCGGCCCCGTCCAGCGAACCGGTCAGCCGCAGCGCGAGCGGGATGTTGTACGTCGCGCTCGGGCCCTCCAGCTTGTGGATGAACCACAATCGCCGCTGGGCGAAGGACAGCGGCAGCGGCTCCGCCCGCCGCTGTTTGGTGAGCCGCAGCCGGCTGGGTGCGGCGGTGTCCAGGCCGGTGGCCACCGCCGCGGGGGTCGGGTGCTCGAACAGGGCACGCAGGGCGAGTTCCACGCCGAACGTGGCCCGGATCGCGGCGATCAGCCGGGTGGCGAGCAAGGAGTGCCCGCCCAGCTCGAAGAAGTTGTCGTCGGCGCCGACCCGGGGGAGCCCCAGGACCTGGGCGAACAGCTCGCACAGGATCTGCTCCTGCGGGGTGCGCGGATCGCGTCCGGTGCCGCCCGTGGACAGCGACGGAGCGGGGAGCGCGGCGCGGTTCAGCTTGCCGTTGGCGGTCAGTGGCAGCGCGCTGATCGGCACGAACGCACTGGGCACCATGGGGGCCGGCAGTACCTCCTCGACGTGCCGGCGCAGCCGCGCCATCAGGTCGCCGCTGGTGCGCGGCGCCATCGGATCGTTGGTGAGACTCGACAGCGGGGTGCGCGGGCCGGGCCTAGGCACCGGCAGGCCGGTGCCGGTGAGCGGAGCGTCCCCGACCGCCAGGACGACGTCCACCAGCCCAGGGTGCGACGACCAGGCGGCCGCCGTGCGGTAGCCCAGCTCGGCGCCGAGCCGGTGCAGATCCGCAAGGTCGACGGTGGGGGAGGGCGCGACCGGCGTGTCCCCGGTGCGCATCGCCTCGGCGAGGGTCAGCTCGGCGGCGACCCGGTCGTTCGGGACGCCGGTCAGCCGCAGCCGCTGCGGCCGGTGCCCGGTCAGGTGGGCGCGGACGGCCGCCAGATCACCCAATGCGTCCCAGGCCAGCGTGGGAGCGTCGCGCACGTCGGTGGTCGGCGCGCCCCGCCGGTGCAGAGTCACGTCGTAGCGGTACCGGCTCAGCTCGTTGTCGTAGCCGCCCTCCTTGAGCGACACGCCCACGGCGGCGACGTCGGGGAGCCGCTCGGCGACGACGGCGAAGAAGTCGGGGTCGACGAGGAGTTCCTTCTCCGTGATGAGGTCGTACTCGACCTCGCGGCGCAGCGCGGTGAGGTCCGGCGGGCCGGCCGTCCGGTGGGCGTGGATGCCGGCCCGCAACGCCCGCAGCAGGCGGGCGTTGCGGACGTCACCGACGAACAGCGTGCCGCCGGGGGCGAGCAGCCGGACGGCGGTGGTGAGGACCTCGACCAGGTAGTCGGAACTGGGGAAGTACTGGGCGACGGAGTTCAGGACGACGGTGTCGAAGTGCCCGGCGGGCAGCCCCGCCGGATCGTGCGCGGCCTGCACCCGGAGGGTGACCCGCTCGCGCAGCTCCGCATCCGCCGTGACGTGCTGGTCGAGGTCGCCGATGACGTGGTCGGAGAAGTCCGTGCCCCAGTACTCCTCGCACGCCGGCGCGACCTGGGACAGCAACAGCCCGGTGCCGACGCCGAGTTCGAGCACTCGGCGGGGCTTGAGGTCGAGGATCCGCCGCACCGTCTGCGCGCGCCACTCGCGCATCTCCGCGAGTGGGATCGGCTCGTCGGTGTAGCTGCTGTTCCAACTGGCGAAGTCCTCGCCCAGCGGAGCCTTCGCGGCCCCGGCGTAGACCGAGTCGTAGAGCACCCGCCAGTCCTCCAACTGGCGCTGTTCCAAGCCGTGTTCGCGGGAGACGGCCGCGCTGTCGGCCACCACGTAGGCCACCAGCCGCTGGTCGCCGGGGCGGTCCTCCCGGACGGTGACGGCGGTCTGGCGCACGCCGGGGTGATCGGCGAGGGTGCGCTCGATCTCGCCGAGTTCGATGCGGAAGCCGCGCAGCTTGACCTGGTCGTCGGAACGGCCGAGATACTCCAGCTCGCCGGCGGGCGTCCAGCGGGCCAGGTCGCCGGTGCGGTACATCCGCTCGCCCGGGCCACCGTGGCGGCAGGCCACGAACCGGGAGGCCGTCAGGCCGGACCGGCGCAGGTAGCCGTGCGCCAGTCCCGTCCCGGCCAGGTAGAGATCCCCGACGACACCGGGCGGCACCGGCCGCAGTCGCTCGTCGAGGACGTATGCCCGGGTGTTGTCGATCGGCGTGCCGATCAGCGGCGGCCGCGCGCCCGTCTCGGTGCTCGCGGTTGACCAGACGGTCGTCTCCGTCGGTCCGTACAGGTTGGTGACCGGCCCCAGGCCGGCCAGCGCCGAGGCGAGCCGCTCGGGGAGGGCCTCGCCGCCGGTGAGGATGCGCAGTCCGCGCAGCGGCGCGGGATCGTGTGACACCAGCGTCTGCCAGACCGCTGGCGTCGCCTGCACGACGGTGATGCCGTGTTCGGACACCAGGTTCAGCAGCGCCGACGGCTGCGGCACCGCGTCGCGGGGCGCGAGGACGACCCGCGCGCCGCTGATCAGCGGCAGGTACAGCTCCAGCGCCGCGATGTCGAACGCGACCGTGGTCACCGCGAGCAGGGCGTCCTCGGGCGTGAGGGGGACCAGCCGGTCCATGGCGTTCAGGAAGTTGGCCAGCGCCAGGTGCGGCACCACCACCCCCTTGGGCGTGCCGGTCGACCCGGAGGTGTAGATGACGTACGCCGGGTGCTGGGGCGCCACGGTGATCTGCGGTGGGGTGTCCGGCCGGGCGCTCAGGGCGGCCAGGGTTCGCGGCTCGTCGAGCGGGACGCGCACGGGGCCGTCGCCGGCGGGGATCGCCTCGGCGGTGGCCCGGGTGGTGAGCAGCACGGCGGGGCGGGCGTCGCGCAGCATGAAGTCCAGCCGCGACGCGGGATACTCCGGGTCGAGCGGGAGGTAGGCCGCCCCGGTCCTCAGCACCGCCAGCAGCGCGACGGGAAGCTCCACCGTCCGCGGCAGCGCGACGGCCACCAGCGTGCCCGGACCGCCGCCGTGCGCCAGGATCTCGTGCGCCAGCCGGTTGGCCTGCCGGTCCAGCTCCCGGAACGTCAGCGTGGCGCCCTCGGCCACGACGGCGACGGCGTCGGGCGTCGCCGTCACCTGCTCGGCGAGCAGCTGCGGCAGCAGGGCGGGTGCGACGGGGACCTCGGTGTCGTTCCAGGACCGCAGGACCCGGCCGCGCTCGGCAGCGGTCAGCACCTCGACGTCCGTGATCGGCCGCTCGGGGGCGTTGACGATCGTGGTCAGCAGGCGCACCCACCGGTCGAACAGGGCCCGTACGGTGTCCGGTTCGTACAGATCACTGGCGTACTCGACGGCGCCGTGGATGCCGGCCGGCGCCCCGTCGGCGGTCCTCCGCTCGACGAGGCTGAAGAACAGGTCGAACTTGGCGGTGCCGGTGCGGGCCTGGCCGACCTCGACCTCCAGGCCGGGCAGCTCGAAGCGGCTCTCGGGGGCGTT